>JAPOVT010000036.1 GCA_026708015.1 bacterium | reverse complement strand
TCGTGGCGCACGGCGCTGATCATGACGTTCATCTTCTCGATGCTGTCGCTGTCGTACGTCGTGGTCACCGGCTATGCCGGACAGGTGTCGCTGGCCCAGCTGACGCTGGCGGGATCGGCAGGATTCCTGCTGGGCCCGTTGGCGGCGGACCTGGGGTTGCCGTTCCCGGTGGCACCGCTGGTGGCGGCACTCGGCGCCACCGTCATCGGCGTCGTCGTCGGCCTTCCCGCGTTGCGAATCCGCGGGCTTCCAGTGGCGGTCGTGACCTTGGCGTTGGCGCTCGTGCTCGAGAAGATGTGGTTCGCAAACAGCGACTACGTCGGGGCTGCGGGCGTCGAGATCGAGAAGCCGTCGCTGTTCGGGCTCGACTTGAGCTCGGGAACGGGAGTGGACTTTCCGAGGCTCGAGTTCGGGGTGATGGTGTTCGTAGCGCTGATCTTGGTTGCTTTTGCGGTGTCGTTCCTTCGCACCAGCCGTCTCGGATCGGAGATGCTGGCGGTTCGCGCCAACGAGCGCTCGGCTGCGGCCGCAGGCGTCAGCGTGGTTCGGGTGAAGGTGCTCGCCTTCGCCATCGGCAGCTTCATTGCGGGGCTGGGCGGGACGATGTTCGGGTATCGGCTGGGCAGCGTGACCTTTGATTCGTTCACGGTGCTGCTTGGCCTGTCGATGCTCGCCACCTCTTACATCATCGGCATCACCTCGGTTACCGGCGGACTGCTCGCGGGCTTCGGGGCAATCGGCGGGCTGGGCGCCCAGGCCATGGAAACATGGTTCGGTGGTGCCGACTACTTTGAGACGATCATCGGCGTCCTGCTGATCATCGGTATCATCCGCAACCCTGAGGGCGTGGTGGGGTACTTCATGGGGCGCGTCGAGCAGTATCGCGCCCGCGCCGACCGGGCTGCCCCGGCCGAGGTCTTGACCGGGGACGGCACCACAACCGACATCGAGCCCCGCGACGGGGCGCCGCTGCGGCTCGAGTTGCACAACGTCACGGTCCGCTACGGCGGTGTGACTGCGGTGGACGACGTGTCCTTCGCAGTCGAAGCCGGGACCGTGGTGGGCCTGATCGGCCCGAACGGTGCGGGAAAGACGACCCTGATCGACGCCATCACCGGGTTCGCGCCGTCGAGCGGCAGCGTCGTGCTCAGCGACGAGCCGCTCGATGACCTGCGGCCCCACGAGCGCGTCCATCGCGGTCTGGGACGGACCTTCCAGGCCATCGAGCTCTACGACGACCTGTCGGTGCGGGAGAACGTGGTCGTGGGCCAGGCCGCGGCCCGGGCCCGCGGGGACGAACCCCCTGAGGTGGAAGCCGTGTTGGCGAACCTGGGGCTGGCGTCGGCCGCCGACCGCAGCGCCGGGGAGTTGTCCCAGGGCCAGCGTCAACTGGTGTCGATGGCGCGTGCCCTGGTCGGGAGCCCGGGCGTGCTCCTGTTGGATGAACCGGCCGGTGGGCTGGACTCGACCGAGAGCATCTGGCTGGGTGAGCGCATCCGGGCTATCGCCGATAGCGGGGTGGCGGTGTTGCTGATCGACCACGACATGCATCTGATGCTGGGCCTTTGCGACGTGATCCAAGTCTTGAACTTCGGAAGCCTGATCTCGTCTGGCACCCCCGACGAGATCCGCAGCGATCCAGCAGTGGCGTCGGCCTACCTGGGCGAAACCCACGCCACCTTGACCGAGGAAGGCGGTGAACACGCCTCCTTGGTGGAGGGGGGCGAACAAACCACCTTGACTGAGGAAGGCGGTGAACAGTGAGCGGTTTGAGATGTCGCGGGTTGGTGGCGGGCTATGGCACCGTCGGGGTGGTACAACCACTCGATCTCGACGTGGCGCCGGGGTCGGTCATGGCGTTGCTCGGCCCGAACGGCTCGGGCAAGACGACCCTGATGAACACGCTCGCCGGCCTGCTGCGATCCCTCGATGGCGAGATCCGGGTCAACGATGAGGTGATCCGACCGGGGCGCCCCAAAGATGCGTCTTCAGCCGGGCTGGTTCTGGTGGCCGATGACCGGGCGCTGTTCAAGAGCTTGACCGTTAGCGAGAACCTCCAGGTCGCGGCGCGGCGCAGCGGCACTCAGCCCGAGACGATGCTCGAGATGTTCCCCGCGTTGGAGAAGCGCTGGAGCGTGCGGGCCGGAGACTTGTCCGGCGGTGAGCAGCAGATGTTGGCGGTGGCCCGGGGCCTGGTGCGCCAGCCCAAGGTGCTGCTGATCGACGAGATGAGCATGGGCCTGGCCCCGATCATCGTGCGCGATCTGCTGCCGGTGGTGGGCCGGGTGGCCGAGGAGACCGGCGCGGCGGTGGTCCTGGTGGAACAGCACGTGGGCCTGGCCCTCGAGGTTGCCGACGAGGCGACCGTTCTCGTCCACGGCGAGGTCAAGCTTCAGGGCTCGGCGGCGGAGCTGGCCGCCGACATGTCGGTTCTGGAGAGCGCCTACATGGGGTCGTGAGCCCCCGCTTGGCAAGCGCATCCGCCCTGGGGGTTGTGAGAGCCCGCGCTCTCGGCGGCGGACCTACCGGCGACTGACCAGGACGCACCCGGCGATGGGCCCGCCTCCGGCGGCGGCCACCGCGACGTCGATATCGCGGGTCACTTGGCGCTCACCGCCCTCGCGCCAGAGCTGAGTACAGGCCTCGTGCAGGAACCCGAGGCCGTGGAGTCTTCCGCCTGATAGCTGGCCGCCCTGGGTGTTGAGCGGGCGCTCGCCGTCCAGGGCGATGCGGTGACCGCCTTCGACGTAGTTGCCGGCTTGTCCGGGCGCGCAGAATCCGAGAGCCTCGATCCACTGGAGCGTGATGTAGCTGAAACCGTCGTAGAGCTCGGCGACATCGACGTCTGCTGGGGTGAGGGAGGTCTGCTCCCACATGGTTGCAGCGGCGTCATGCGCGCCCATCGTTGTCAAATCCCGGCGTTGGTCCCAGGTGTGGCGTTCGCTGATGCCGTGGCCGAATGCCTCGACGGTGATCGGGTCGCGGCGCAGCCCGCGGGCGGTGCCGGCTCGGGAGACGATGACCGCGACGGCGCCGTCAGACGGGACATCGCAGTCATAGAGGCACAGGGGCGTGGAGATCGTCCGCGCCGCCATGTAGTCGTCGAGCGAGAGCGGGTCCCTGTATATAGCCGCGGGGTTGCCGGCGGCGTGGCGGCGGCAGGTGAGGGCGATTTGCGCGAGCTGCTCGCGGGTGAGGCCGTGGTCGTGCATGTAACGCGAGCACAGCATGGCCACCCAGGTTGCCGCCGACATGGCGCCGTAGGGCGCAACCCATTCGAAGAAGCCGCCGGCGCGGCTGGGGCCGCGCGAGATGGCACTGGCGCGGTTGCCGCCCGCCTGGGCGGTGGACTCCCAGACCGAGCGGAAGCACACGATGTGATTGGCGGCGCCGGTGGCGGCTGCGAGGCACGCGCTCATAACCGGGCCGAGTTGGCCCGCGGTCTCGGCCGAGCCCATGTGCCATCGGGTGCGGAGGCCGAGCGCGTCGTGGAGTTGCATGGATCCGGCGCCGCTGAAGCCCGGGTTGGGCGAGAGCTCGCCCGGGTAGGTGGCGATGCCGTCGATGTCGTCTGGTTCGAGTCCGGCGTCTTGCATGGCGCGCAGGCAGGCTTCCACAGTGAGGCTCTGGCCTGAGCGTCCAAGGCGCCGGCCTACTTCGGATTGGCCGATGCCGGTGATCACGGCCTGGCCGTCGAGCGGATTCACACCCCGCCCTCGTCGATGGGACGAAAGACTGGGATCGACACATCGTCCCAGTCTTCGAAGCAAACCTTCACCCTCATGCCGATGTGGACGTCGTCGGGGGCGCAGCCCAAAACGTTGGTGGTGAGCCTGACATCGGGCTCGTCGTCGAGTTCGACGATGGCCACTGCGTAGGGGGGCTCAAAGCCCGGGAGCCACTGATGGGCATTGACGGTGACTGCGGCGACGGTGGCGAGACCCGACACGGGCCGGGGCGCGACATCGGTGCTTCGGCACCGCCAGCACGCAGCGGCGGGCGGGTGGAAGAACCGGTGGCAGCGCTGGCACGAATAGATCAGGAGCTGCCCGTCGAAACCGCCCTTCCAGAATGGGGCTGACTCCCAGCTTGGCGCGGGGAGCACTCGTTGTGCGGGGCGCCCGGCGAGTTCGGAATCGGCCGTCGTCATCAGGGGCGCCCGGCGGGTTCGGAATCGGCCGTCGTCATCAGGGGTGCTCAGCGGGTTCGACGCTGGCCGTCATCGGGTGATGGCAATGGCGAACTCAGGGCAGTTGTCGGCCGCGAGCTGGGCTTTTTCTTCGAGCCCGGCAGGGACCTCGCCGGAGGAGATGCGCAGGACTGCGTAGCCGTGATCATCGACGTCGAACAGCTCGGGGGCGAGCAGGTAGCACCGGTTGTGGCCCTGGCAGGCGTCGCGGTTGTACGTGATGTGCATGTCGGCTCCCGTTGGTCTAGCGGAAAGTCGGGTCGCGCCGCTCTCGTTGCGCCAGCGGAGACCGGGGTTTGATGTTGCCTATGTGGGTGTAGGCCATGCCGTTTTGGAGGGCTGCGTGGCGGGTCATGTCCACCGACTCCCATATGGCGCGCACGGTGCCCTGAATGGCGATCGGGGCCCGAGCCGCGATCTGGGCTGCGATGTCGGCGGCCCGGGCGCGTAGCTCGCCTCGTGACACCACCTCGGTGACGAGGCCGATCTGGCGGGCGGTCTCGGCGGTGATCCGTTCTTCGTTGCCCATGAGCGCCCAGCGCAGGACGTCGCCCAGCGGGACCCCGCGTTTGAGCATGCCGATGGGTTCGAGAGCGGAGACGACCCCGCCGTTCGCGTGGGGGTCGAAGAAGGATGCGTCATCGCTGCAAATGATGATGTCGGCTTCGTTGATCAGATACTGGCCGCCGCCGGCGCACAGCCCGTGTACTGCGGCGACTACGGGTTTCCATACCTTGTGGTGTTTCGGGCCGAGTGCTTGGCCGGGATCGACCTGGTTCCAGATGTTCCAGTCGCCCCACCAGATGCCTTCCTGGACGTCGATGCCGGTGCAGAAGGCGCGGTCGCCGTTGGCTTGCAGCACCGCAACGTGGATGTCGTCGTCGTCTCGAACCGCTTCCCACACGGCGGCGATCTCGGCCGCCATCGTCTCGGTGAAAGAGTTCAGGCGGTCCGGTCGGTTCAGCGTCAGCGTCGCAACGTGGTCGCGCACCTCGAACTCGATGGTCTCGAAGCGGTTCCCGTCTGCGGTGGCCATAGGGCAGATCTCCTGGGTACGGCCTAGAGTCCCGCGAAACGCCCGATCGCGATGACCACGGCGATGACTCCGAGTCCGATCGCGGGGGCGAGATCACGGGCTTCGCCGCGGCGGATATGCACGGTCACGGCGCCTGCCATCAGCGCGGCCACCCCGATCGCGGCTATCGGGGTCAGCGCTGGAGCGATGTCGAGCCCCCAGGGCAGGATAAGCCCGATTGCTCCTGCGACCTCGATGCTGCCAAGGGCCCTGACTTGTCTGTTCGAGGCGTCCTCGACCCAACCCATGCGAGGGTTGTCGATGAGGCCGTCTTTGCCCGCTGCCAGCTTCAGCGCCCCGGCTAGTGCCATCGCTGCTGCGAGCAGTCCTTGAAGAATCCAGTATGCGACGCTCACTGTTTCTGATTCCTCCCCATGCTGCGTTTCATCGGTGGATGAAGGCTACTCATCGACCGATGAACAACCAACATTGGGGGAGGGGGGCTTTGGCTGCATCAACTCCGGTACCATGTAGCGAATCAGAGAGGGGGACTCATGAAGACCAAGTCGATGCGCTGGTTGATCGCCGGGCTGGTGGTGCTGGCCATGGTGGCCGCGGCATGCGGTGGCAACGATGACGACGGGGAGGCAGGAGGCGGCGAATCTCCAGCCTCGGCCACCGAGGCGCCGGCCGCGCCCGAAGAGCCTGAACCGGAACAGGCAACCCCCGAGGAGGTCGAGTCAGAGCCGGCGCCCGAGGCCGTGGCTGAAGCCCCGGAGGAAGTGGAACACGAGTTCGAGCCGGCGCCCACTGCGGAGCCGGAGCCGGAGATTCCGCTCACCGCCACATGGCGAGGGGTGACGGCCGACACCATCACCATCGGCGTCTCCTATCCGGACTTCGACTGGCTATTCGAAAACGGCTTCTTTCCGAATACCTGGGGCGACCAGGAGTTGGTGATCCAGGCGCTGGTCGATGACATCAACAACCGGGGCGGCATCAACGGCCGCCAAGTCGAGGTCGTCATGGACAAGTACAACCCGATCGGGGCTACCGAGGCCGAGGCCGCCTGTCTGCGTCTGACCGAGGACAACGAGGTGTTCGCGGTGCTGTTCGGGTTTCTCGGCCCCGCCGAGGTGGCCAACACCTGCATCATGGACACGCAGGAGACGATCTTGGTGGGGGGAACCATGACCGACGACCGCTTGGCGCAGGCCCGGGCCCCGTGGGTCACCGAGCGGGCGCCGCGTGAGTTCATAACCAACGCCATGTTCACTCTGCTCGACATCGAGGGAATGCTCCAAGGAAGCTCGATCGCCATTGTCGCCAATCTCACCGCGGCCGACCAGCTCGACGGCCTGGCCGGGCTGCTGAGAGATCGCGGCATCGAGCCAGTTCTCGAGGTTGCCACCTCCTCGCCGGTGGGCGACCACATCGCCCAGAACCAAGAGTGGGCTGCGCTGTCAGAGCGCATAAAGGCAGCCGGCGCCGATACCCTTCTGCTGGCCGGCAACTCGTCGGCCGGCATCGAGAACGCCGCCCTCTACGGCCTCGACGTGGACATCTGGGCCACCGATGCCACTGGCCTGGGCCCCAATATCGGAGCCAGCGTCGATCCCGAGACGGCTAGGGGCGTGATCACTGTGATGAGCATGACCGACCCGCAGATCTACGAGAGCGACCCTAGATTCAAGGAATGCCTGGATGCGTTCAACTCCAATCACCCCGACATCGAGGTCAAGCACCCCGACACTCTGGAAGAGGGCGCACCGCTCTGGTTTACCAGCCTGTTCGCCCACTGCCGGTTCTTCCAGATCTTCGAATACCTGGCTACCGCGGCCGGACCGGTTCTGACCCACGAGACCTTCGCCGAGGCCATCGCCAACGCCGGCGACTTCTCGATTGCCAGCCAGCCCTACGCTTCTCTCGGACCGGGCAAGTACTACAGCAACGACTCCTTCCAGCTCGTGGCCCAAGACCCCGATGTGGGCGCCCGGGGCCAACTCGTGCCAATCACCCCGCTGCGAGACGCCACCCCGTGAGATGGCATCTCGCAGCAGGGTGAGGGGGTCAGTTTCGGAGCAGCATCTGAGCGGGGGACGAATAGGCGCGAAAAGACGAAGCGGGGCGATAAGGTGGGCTCTGTGGCCGGTTCCCGATGTTGCGGTGGGGGAGGCGTTTTTGTATCGTTGTTTTTGTCGCTTCGTCTGACGGCGAAGGGAGCGCATGACATGATCGATCGTTCCATCGTTTCGGTGGCGGGTTCTGCTCGTGTAAGGTAACTGGGCAGAGGATTAGCCGTGGCTGAGTTACCCCCCCCCCCCCCCCTGCTTTTCCCGTCTGGCGCGCCGTGGGGGCGGCGCTAGGCCCGCCATGTCGCGGTCCGCTGGCTCTTGTGCTTGGCGGCGGACAGCGCTTGCTCTTGTTGTCGTCGCGCTGATTCCCTTGGCGCTGGCCGTCGGCGAGCGGGAGGCCTCGGCGCAGGCGGCGCCGTCGGCCGATGCCCATGTGGTGCCCGCTGACTGGGCGCTCAAGCCCAGCGGCCTGGGGGCTGGGGACCGGTTCCGGCTGCTGTTCCGCACCACCTCGCGGTGGGCGGCCACCGCCACCGACATCGCCACCTACGACGGCTACGTGCAGAGCGAACTCACCAAGAGCGCCAACACGCTGGCCGCCATCCGCCCCTACGCGTCGGGCTTCAAGATGGTCGGTTCAACCCAGGCCGCGAACCTTCGCGACCACCTGGGCTTGCGCCATGGCGGCAACTGGCGCACCGGCGTGCCCGTCTATTGGATGGACGACGAGGGCGACGGCGGGCTGGTGGCCAACGACTATCAGGACTTCTGCAACGAGGAGCAGCCGTGGCGAAGCTCCACTCAGCCGGCGGAGTGGTGGCGCGCCGGGACGCTGGCCGACCACCGCAACGAGAACGGCGCCCCGCACGCCGACAGCAACCATCCCTGGACGGGAAGCGAGAACTCCTGCGCCACGCGGACCAGCAATTACCTCGGCGCGACACGGGTGGAGATCGGCCGGCACCGGGAGCCGGGGCGCTTCTACGGGCCGCTGAGCAACACACAGGCCGCCAACACCGAGACGCGGTCCATGTTCGCCATGTCGCCCGAGTTTATCGTGGCGGGGCCGATCCACGTGTCGCTGTCCGCC
>JAPOVT010000035.1 GCA_026708015.1 bacterium | reverse complement strand
CCACATCAAATGAAAACCATCACGACCGGTTACACAAAAAAACTGACAGACCCCTCCCTTGTCAAGCGGCGAGCGCGAGGTGTTGTTTTCGGGTGTTTTCGTCGCGCCACATTCGGCGGATGACTTGGAGAAACCCTGGCAGGTATCGCCGATCAGCAAGTGGACCTGACGGTGCCCAGACAGTTCCCCCAGCCATTTCAGCCCGATTGCCGATGCCCAGCCGACAACCACCCACAAAGCGCCCGAAGGGTTGTCGCGGAGGAAGCGCTCGATCTAGTCCGCCGTTCCGTTCATGCCTTGCGCCAGGGAAAAGCCCCAACAGCAACGGCAATCGGCCGTTCTGGTGGTGGTTGAGCACTAGTCACGGAAGCAGGCTATTCGGGGTGCCCGCACTCCTAGCCGTGACCGGAATCAGCGATTGGGCCCCTAAGGTCAGTCCGGTGGGGGCACTACTTCCACTCTGGCCTCAAACAGCCGCAACTCGGTGAAGTCGGGGTTGTTCGTTGCTACCGGCAATCGGTCAACGATCCACACACGCGGATCATCAGGCCTGGCCCCCTCAAGAAGGACTGCGCCGATCTCGAATGATCTTTCGTTGTAGTGCAGCACAACATCCGTAACGTCGTGGGGCACTACCCCAGCGGCAATGTTCCGCCACTGGAATTTCCTCTGGTCTGCACCGCTGTTGGCACCGTAAGGATGGAACATGATCGCCGGCGAATGGCCGTCCCACTCCACACACTTTGTATGCGACGCTCCAGGCCAATCGACGACAGCCATCCTTAGGCAGTATTCCGTGGACGACGTAGCATCGGGATCGTTTTCCTCCACAGAGAGCCGGAGTTCATACTCCTCTCCAGTCTTACCAACGTGATCTGCCGTCATCACGCGGTGCCTCTGCCCTCCGCATGAAAGCGTTGCCAGGATAACGAACAACGGGATCGCTGCGATTAGAACCCGTCGCATGAGTGGCACAAACGCTGGTCTGGCACGAACATTCATGCTTTTCCGATCAGTTCTATGGTTCCGGTGACGTGGCACTTGTTTCTATGCAGAGATTGATGTTCTGCGAAAATCCCGCCTCGAACGCCGCGAGTCTGCCATTTGCATCGGACCTAGGCACTAGTGCCTGGAATGTACTTAGCAATTTCTTCTGTCTTGCTATCGTGTCAATGGGCTTTGGCTGCTCTTCCAGATAGACGCTTGATGCCCACATGCCAGCTAAGCAGTCTGCCTGCCTCTCCATGTGATCAACAAGACCCTTGGGGAATTTTCGGCTGGGCGCATGAATAGGTCGGTCTCGTTCTGGTGGTCGATGTGCTTTGGCACGAGTGGCCGTTGAGGGTTCCCCGCACGCAGTAGGGGGAGGCGACGGTGTACCGATAGCAAAATATGCCGTTGTCGCTGTAGCCAGAGGGACAAGAGGGGTTCGTAATCGCGCGGGTTGTCGGGTTGTAGCAGATCGAATAGACGTAGTTCGTCCCAGCCGGGCAGCTGTGGTTCGCGGTGCGGTAGCAGACAGGAATGCCGTAGGCCCCGGTGGTCAGCCTGCCAGAAGCGCAGCGCCAAGACGCTGGCGCAGTGCTGGTGGTAGTGGTGACGCACCACCCGGAAGTCAAATCAAAGACGGAAGCCACGCCCAAAAAACCAGGGCGGGCACCACCAAACTCAACCGATAGCGATCTCCCCCGAGGAATCGAGCGCGGCCGTAGCCGTCGCCCCTTCAGCGATCTTCCCGCTGAGGACGGCCTCGGCAAGGTGGTCGGCCAGCTCCCGCTGGATAACCCGCTTGAGCGGGCGGGCACCGTAGGCCGGGTCGTAGCCGTCGGCGGTCAGCTTGGCCCGTACATCGTCGGGCACCACCAGGTGAATGCGGCGATCAGACAGGCGTTCAGCCAGACGGTCGATTTGGAGGTCGACGATCTGGGCCAAGTGCTCGGGCTTCAAGTCGCCAAAGGTCACGATGTCGTCGATGCGGTTCACGAACTCCGGGCGGAAATACTCCTTGGGGTCCACGGCCAAGTTGGACGTCATGATCAGCACCGCGTTGGTGAAGTCCACCGTGCGCCCCTGGCCGTCGGTCAGCCGACCGTCGTCCATGAGTTGCAAGAGCACGTTGAACACCTCGGGGTGGGCTTTCTCGATCTCGTCCAGGAGCACCACCGCATAGGGGCGTCGCCGCACTGCCTCGGTGAGCTGGCCGCCCTCGTCGAAACCGACATAGCCCGGAGGGGCGCCGATGAGGCGGGATACGCTGTGCTTCTCCATGTACTCCGACATGTCGATGCGGACCACGGCCCGCTCATCGTCGAACAAGAAGTCGGCCAGCGTGCGGGCCAGCTCGGTCTTGCCCACGCCAGTGGGGCCGATGAACAGGAACGATCCGATGGGCCGGTTCGGATCCGACAACCCGGCCCGGCTGCGGCGAATGGCCGAGGCCACCAGATGCACTGGTTCGTCTTGGCCAATGACCCGCTGGCTCAGCACCGATTCCAGGCGCAGGAGCTTGTCAGTCTCGCCTTCCATCAGGCGGGTGACCGGTACCCCGGTCCACCGGGACACCACTGCGGCCACGTCGTCGGGATCGACCTCCTCCTTCAACATCTGCCGGTCGGCTTGGAGCTCGGCCAATCGGTGGTCGGCGTCGGCGATCTGGCGCTCCAGCTCGGGCAGCTTGCCGTAGCGGATCTCGGCGGCTCGCTCTAGATCAACTTCCCGGTCCAGGGCGGTGCTGAGGGCGTCGTGCTCCTCCTTCAGCGTTCTGATCTGGCCGATGGCCTCCTTTTCCGACTGCCAGTGGGCCTGCATCCCGGCCAGCTCCTCTCGCAGGTTGGCCAGCTCTTCTTCGAGGGCCTCTAACCGCTCGGCTGATGCCTCGTCGGACTCCTTGGCCAGCGCCACCTGCTCGATCTCGAGCTGGCGGATACGGCGGTCCACCACATCGATCTCGGTGGGCATGGAGTCGATCTCGATGCGGAGCATGGACGCAGCCTCGTCCACCAAGTCGATGGCCTTGTCGGGCAGAAATCGCCCGGTCACGTATCGGTCGGACAGCACGGCGGCCGACACCAGGGCGGCGTCTTGAATGCGGACGCCGTGGTGGACCTCATAACGCTCTTTGAGCCCCCGCAGGATGGCTATGGCATCCTCCACCGACGGCTCTCCCACGTAAACCTGTTGAAAGCGGCGCTCCAGGGCGGCGTCCTTCTCGATGTGGGTGCGGAACTCGTCCAGCGTGGTGGCGCCGATCATGCGCAGCTCGCCCCGGGCCAGCATGGGCTTGATCATGTTGCCGGCGTCCATGGCCCCCTCGGCCGCTCCCGCTCCCACGATGGTGTGGAGCTCGTCCATGAACGTGATCACCTCGCCGTCGGCGTCGGTGATCTCCTTCAGCACCGCCTTGAGCCGCTCCTCGAACTCTCCCCGGTACTTGGCCCCGGCCACCATGGCCGACATGTCGAGGGCCACCAGCCGCTTGTTCTTCAATCCCTCGGGCACGTCGCCGTCGGCGATGCGAAGGGCCAAGCCCTCCACAATCGCGGTCTTGCCCACGCCGGGTTCGCCGATCAGCACCGGGTTGTTCTTGGTGCGACGGCTCAGCACCTGGATGGTCCGGCGGATCTCCTCGTCCCGTCCGATCACCGGATCGAGCTTGCCGTCCCGGGCCAGCACGGTGAGGTCCCGCCCGTACTTCTCCAGCGCCTGGTAGGAGCCTTCCGGCGTGGTGGAGGTCACCCGGTGCGATCCCCGCACCTCGGCCAGCGCTTCCAGCAGCCGGTTACGGCCCACCCCAACCCGATCGGCCATGGCAAGCAGCAGGTGTTCGGTAGACAGGTATTCGTCGCCCAACTCGGTGCGGGCAACATCGGCGGTGTCCACGGTCTTGACCAGGTCGCGGGATGTGCGGACTTCGGTGCCGTAGGCGGACGGCAACTGGCTGAGCGCGGCCTCCAACTGGGCTCGCAACTCGGGCAGCGCCACCCCCGTGCGCTGCAACACTGGCAGCACCACCCCTTCGGCCTGGCCGATCAGGGCCAACATCAAATGGTCGGGGGTAACCTCGGGGTGGCTCTTCGATTGAGCCATGGCGGTGGCGTCGTTGAATGCCTCCCTGGTCTTCAGCGTCCACCGGTTGGGGTCAAGCATCAGCATGCACCTCGTATCGCCTTGATTTTCTCGTTCCTCTATGGATAACCGCCAGAAGTTGAGGGTATTCCACTCAGTTTTCCTTCTTGTGGGTGACCATGCCTAAAGCGGCCAACCCGGCAACCCCGCAAACGACGGCCAAGACGGTAAAAAACAGGTCGTAGTCGTCCAAATCACCCCCCAACATGGCCACTCCGACGGCCACTCCGACGGCTCCGCCGATGCGAATGACGGTCTGCACAGTGCCCGCGGCCAGCCCCAATTGGCCGGGGGGCACGCCAAAGGCGATGGCGCTGTTGACTCCGGGGAATGTGGTGCCCACACCGAAACCCATCAACAGCGCGGCCGGAAACCACACTGCCGCCCATTCCCTCTCCGGACCGGCAAAAGCTGCCACCCACACGCAGCCCAATGCGATGCAGCCGGCCGCGGGCACCATGACCACCCGGTGTCCGAAGCGCTCCATGATCCGGCCGGTGGCATAGCCCACCGTGCTGGATGCCGCGGTGAGCGGGGTGAGCAGCAGTCCTGCGGCCAGGGTGGAATACCCCCACGGCCCCCGGAGGAATTGCACCAGGGCCAGAAAGACGCCGAAGAACGCCACCCCCACCAGCACGGCCACGACTGCGGTGGACGCGAATACCCGGTGGCGGAACAGGTCCAGGTCGATCACCGGTGAGGGATGCCGACCGCAGCGAACCAGGAACGCCGCCATGCCCACCACGGCCGCTGCAAATGCGCCAATGACCAGGGGGTCGTCCGATCCCCACTCATTGAACTGGACGATGCCCAGCACCAGCGCAGCCGTGCTGATGCCAGCCAAGACCACTCCAACCATGTCGGGCAGTTCGGCATCCTCGTCCGGCACCGACTCAGTGATGAGGCTCCGGCGGGCCAGCACCGCCACACCCACCGGCGCAACCAGGAAGAACCCGGCCCGCCACGAGGCGAACTCGATGGCCAGCGCTCCCAGCGTGGGGGCGAGAGAGGCCACTACGCCGGCCACGGTGGACCACACCCCTACCGCGATGGCCCTCCGCTGGGGGCCGAGGGTGGACATCACCAGGGCCAGACCGGAGGTGATGAGGCTGGAGCCGCCGAAGGCCTGGTAACACCGGGCTGCGATCATGGCCGGAGCGTTGGGGGCCAGCCCCACTGCGGCTGAGCCGGTAACGAAGATGGCGATGGCCCACAAGAACACCCGTCGGTGGCCGATCCGGTCGGCTAGGCGCCCCGCCGGAATGAGCAGGGCCGCCACCATGATGTTGTAGCCGCTGATCACCCACGACACCTGGGTGGCCGGCGTGCCGCTGAAGGTGTCGATGATCTCCGGGTAGGCCACGAACATCAGCGTCACGTCCAGGGAGCTGGCGGCCGAGGCTAGCGAAACCAACCACAGCGCCTTCCACTCCCGACTCATGGTTCCGTGCCCTTCACGTGGTGGCCGTGCCGCACTCGTCGGCGTTGCTGGACTCCCCCACGACTCCCGACGGTACTCTCAGGCCATGGACACCACGCCGGTCATCATCGAAGTCGCCCTCAACGGCACCACCACCCGGGAGCGCAATCCCCACGTGCCCATCAGTCGGGAGGAGCTCATCGAAGAGGGCTTGGCCTGCATAGAGGCCGGGGCCACCATCATTCACTGCCATATCGCCAACATGAGGGTGCCAGCGGAAGAGGCCGCCGCCGAGTATCGGGCCACCTTTGAGCCGTGGGTGGCCACTGACCCTGACGTGCTGGTACTGCCCACCTTGGGCTGGGGCCAAAACATGGCCGAAAAGCTCGGCCATCTGGAGCATCTGGCTGAAGGCGGCTTGCAGCGGCTGGGGTTCATCGACCCCGGCACCATGATCTTGGGCAAGGCCGGAGCCAATGGCTTGCCCGATCCCAACAGCCACGTGTACATCAACACCTATGCCGACATGGAGGTGGCCATCGAGCAGTGCAACCGGCTGGGCCTGGGCATGCACTTCGCCATCTTCGAGCCTGGTTTTCTGCGCAACGTGCTTTCCTACTGGCGCTACGGCCAGCTCACCCCCGGCTCGTTTGTGAAGTTCTACCTCGGCGGGCCGGGCGGCTACTTCGCTATCGGCGACAGCGTGAGCTTTGGCCTGCCCCCTACCGAAAAGGCGCTGGATGCCTATCTGGAGATGCTGGAGTTGGCCGGCTGCGACCTGCCGTGGTTCGCCGCAGTGGTGGGCGGCGACCTCATCGAATCTCCGATTCCCCAACTCACCCTGGAGCGGGGCGGACACCTCCGCGTGGGCCACGAGGACTACGCCGGCGACCGCCCCCGGCCCAACCATGAGCTGGTAGCCGAGGTCGCGGCGCTGGCCGCCGACATGGGCCGCCCTGTGGCCACCGCCGCCCAAGCCGTCGAGATCCTGGGTCTCCCCGCCCGCCAACCCGCGGGTGTCTAGAGACCCGAGGCGGCGGTGAAGTTGCGATAAAGCGGGTCGGCTTGCGCGGCTTGGCGGTAACGATCCCGCTGCGGAGGCGCTTCTCTAGTCGGTCGAGCGCTATCTCGCGGTTGCGAGCTTGTGACCGAGTGTCGTCAACCACTACTCGCAGCTCATCGCCCAGCCGGTCGATCAGCTTCTGGCGGACCTCTGGGGCCATATCACCAGCCGTGGCAAGATCAACCACCCCCTCTACCCGGGTATTCGACCGATTGGCGTGCTGACCCCCCGGCCCGCCCGAGGGACTAAAGCGCCAGACAACCGCCGACACCGGCACCGCCCCGCCGCGAAACGTGAGTACCTGGTCCACCCCGCCGACCCTACTGCCGAGCAAGGGATGCGTTGTCCAATGTCCGAACTCATCGGGTTCTCCTCTGCGAGTGCTGGCTTCTAGGGTCTTGGCATGGCCAGCGAATATCTTGACCGGGCCCGAGAGTTGCGTTCGCTGATCGACGAGAACGCGGCCAAGACCGACGGGCTACCCATCCCCCAGGAAACGGTGAATGCCTTAGTGGACGCCGAGCTGCACAAGGTGATGGTGCCGGAGGCGGTGGGCGGGGTTGAGCTCTCCATAAACGAATGCATCGACATATGGGCCGAGATATCCCGGGCCGATGGCTCGGTGGGGTGGTGCCTGATGGCCAGTTGTGCGGCCACGGCCTACTTCGGGGCCTGGTGTCCCGACGAGCACATCGAACGGATGTTCGCCGACGGGGTGCCACTGTCGGCCGGGCAGTTCGCTCCTAACGGCACCGCAGTTCCTGACGGCAACGGCTTCCGAGTAAGTGGCCGCTACTCGTTCGGCAGCGGTATCAACCACGCCCAGTGGGCCGGCGCGGGAGTGTTCACCGAGGAGCCTGAGGGAACCGACCCTCGCTTCTTGTTCGCCATCTACCCGGTGGAGAAAGCCCAGATCACCGGCAACTGGGACGTGATGGGCCTTCAGGCCACCGCCAGTTACGACTACACCCTTGATGACGTGTACGTGCCCGGTGCCGCCACCTTCGACATGTTCGACCTCAACGTGTACCGGGGCGGCCCCCTCTACAAGCTGGGAGTGCTGCCCCTCACCGCGGCCGGGCACGCCGGATTCGCCATCGGGGTGGTTCAGCGGGGCCTCGACGAGCTGTTAGCAGTGGCCCGCTCCAAGCACCGCATGGGCGACGCCACACCGATGGCCCAAAGCGACCGCTTCATCCACGAGATCGGCGAGCTGGAGTCCCGGTTCCGGGCGGCCTGCTGCTGGCTTCACGACACCTTCACCAGCGCCGAGCACACAGTGATCGAAACCGGAGCGCCCGACCCGCTGGAAGCGCTCCTCACCCGCCAGGCCACCGCGTTCATCACCCAGGAAGGCGCCGACATCCTGCGCCGGGCCTATCTGCTGGCCGGCACCGATGCCCTGCGCTCCGGTGGCCTCCAGCGGGCCTTCCGGGACATCCACGCCGGCACCCAGCACTACTTCGCCAGCGCCGGCCCCGCCCTCGAACTCGGCCAAGCCCTCCTTGCCGCGGCCCCCGACAACCCCCTCAACGCCTGAGAAACCTGAGACAGTTGCCGGGGGCGGCTAGCTTTTGGCCAAGGTCCTCCACGACAACGCCGCCCGGGTTTACCGCCTGGACTGACTCATCTGATGGGCTCGCCGGTACGCTGAGCCGATGGCTCTCGGGGTACCCGCGCAAACCGTCACCGACGCCTGCGGCCCCGACCCGGGATTCTTCTGCGAGCTGGTCTTCGACAACACCGAGAACGAACGGCTGGCCGAGATCATCGGCTGGGTGGTGGAGCGGCCTCTGAGGATCATCCTCATCCTGCTGGTGGCCTGGATCATCAAGAAGATCGTCCACAAGGTGATCGAACGGGCTGTGGCCCGACTGGTGCGCCAGAGCGAGACCAACACCGAGGAACAGCTGGAGAGTGCGGGAAAGCTGGATTTCGGCGCCCGAGCCGCCAAGGCCATCAATCGGATCCAAGAGCGCCAAGTGCGCAGCTCCCAACGAATAGAAACCATCGCCGCCGTGTTGAAGAGCCTGTCCACTGCACTCATCCTGGCCGTGGCTGCGCTGTTGTGTTTGAGCGAGCTCAATATCGACCTGGCCCCGCTGATCGCCGGCGCCGGTATCGCCGGTCTGGCGGTGGGCTTTGGGGCTCAATCGCTGGTGCGCGACTTTCTGGCCGGCATGTTCATCCTCATCGAGGACCAGTTCGGGGTGGGCGACGTGGTTGACGTGGGCGATACCTCGGGCACCATCGAGAAGGTCAGCTTGCGCACCACCACTCTGCGGGACGTTCACGGCGTGGTGTGGACCGTGCCGAATGGAGAGATTCATCGGACCGCCAACCACTCGCAGCTGTGGTCGCGGGCCATCTTGGACATCGGAGTGAGCTACGACACCGATATCGACCAGGCCAGCGAGGTGATGAAGGCGGTGGCCGACGAGCTGTGGCAGGAGAACGATCCGGACCTCACCATCCTGGAGGAACCCTCGGTATGGGGGGTTCAGGATTTGGGCAACGATGCCGTGGTTATCCGCCTAGTGGTCAAGACCGATCCCAGCGAACAGTGGGCGGTCGGTCGCGTCTTGCGGGCCCGCATCAAGAAGGCCTTCGACGAGGTGGGTATTGAGATCCCCTTCCCCCAGCGCACCGTGTGGATCCGCAACGAGAGCGATGCCGACGACAATGGGGAGCAGCCAACTCCCGGCTCAGTCGGTGGGGGTGAACGACCCGTCACCAGCCACAGTGACCGTTCGGCCGCAGAACTCCTCGACGGCGACGGCGGCCATGACGGGGGGGACGGCGGAGACGAGTAGGGTTCGGGCGCCGTCGGCGAACTCGCCAATGGCCACCGCCCGCTCCGGCCCTTCCCGACCCCAGATCACGGTGTAAGACACCACGGTGGCTTGCTCGTTTTCTCCCGTGCGATAGGGCTTGGGCTGAAGCTCGACCGCCACCGCATCGGTCACGTCGATGTTGGCAAATGGCTGGGCAGGCGGTTCAGAACTCCACATGCTGGCCCCCTGCTTGGTGATCATCCCACTGACGGAGGTGAGCAGACCGGTGGATCCGGAATCGGCTCGCAGCACCTGGGCCAGCTTCGCCGCCGCCTGGATCACGTAGTTGTTGAGTGGGCCCCCAGCCCAGGTCATGCCCCCGGTCACCGTCAGATCCCGGCTCAAGTCGATGTCCAACTCCAGCGCCTGGGTGCGCACCGCGATGGGGAAGCAGGAGTACAGGTCCACGTGGCCAGCCTCGCTGAGGGCCATGCCCACATGGTCGGCCACGGCCCGGCCGGCGTGGGCGAACCCCGGACTGCGGTGGAGTTCGGGCCGCTCGGTAACCGGCACCATGTGGTTGGACTCGGCCGCGGCCCAGGGGAACACCCAGCGATCCGGGGCGATGCCCAGTGCCCGGGCGGTGTCCGCCGAGCAGAAGATCAGCGCGGCGGCCTGGTCCACGTTCCACTGGGAGTTGTGCCACTTGGTGTAGGGCCAAGCCAGCATCCGGTTGCCATTTTCCGGAGTGGCGATGGCGGCGGAGTCCAATCCGTCCTGGAACCAGGCATCGGGATTGGCTGCGGCCACTTGGGCGAAGCGGGCCCACAGTCCAGCCACCTCGTCGCGGTGCTCTTCGATGGTGTGGCCGTCGGCGAACCGGCGGGCGTTCTCGATCATGGCGTAGTGGTGGGTGGCCATCACCAGACCGGTGTCGATCTCTGCTCGGCTGATGATCATCCCGTGGGGGGTGACGAAATCATCGGGCTCGGCACCACCTTGGTCTGTATCGGGAGCCTCGATGCCGGTGATCGAAGCCCGCAGTCCCCGATACTTGGCCTCCCCGCCCACCACCGCGATCACATCGGCCGACCCCGACGCGATGGCCGCGGCCGCATCGCCCATCACCGCGGTCTGCAAGATGCCCACGTCAGCCAGATAGCTGCGGGCCTGGTTCGCCCCCACCGCATCGGCCACCCACCGGGCCGGATCGCTATACCCCCACGTACCCTGGGTGACCCTCACCTGATCCAAGCGGCCAATCAGGCTGCTTGATCCGGCGTCATCAGCCGCCACCACCAGCGCCTGAGCCATGAGGTCTACTGCCTCCTTTGCCTCGGTGGGATCGTCTAGCCGCTGTGCAGCCGTCCCCACCCCCACCAGCACCGGAGTTCTGTCGTCAACACTCACGCCCGCACCCTAACGGCCCTCATGGCACCGAGACGATGTACCGTCGGTTCATGGAGCAGTGGGAATTGAACGCTCGCGAATCAATCCGAGACCTCGTGGCTCGGTACAACGCCAACGGCGACTCGGGCCGCTTCGACCAAGTCATGGACCTGTTCGCCCCCGACGCCATCATGCGAACCCCGACCCAACCCGACAAGTACGGCATCGACGAAATCCGCACGATTTTTACCGGAGCCCAAGACACGTTGTCGCAGATCGGCGGCGGCACCCCCAAGTACATCCGCCACCACACCGCCACCCACCAGATCGACCTTCTCTCGCCCACTGAGGCCAAAGGCCGCTGCTACTACCACGTGATCATGGAGCACGGCCTCGACCACTGGGGCCGCTACATAGACCGCTACGGCGTGGTGGACGGGCGGTGGCTCTTCACCGAGCGGTCGGTGACCATGGACGGCTACATCCCCGGTGGTTGGGGCGCCCACAACGCCAGCCGAGGCAAGGATTACTAGGCTGTCTACAACCTGCTGGCGTCGTTGTCGTGGCTGGCCATGAACCCGGTTCAAGTTCGCAGCGATGCCCTAGGGCGACGGGGTATTGGCGTCGAGCACCGCGCCGGGCTTGGCGCCGGTAAGCGACCCCTCCACCTGTGTCACCACGCCGTTGACCGCGGTGGCCCGGTAGCCGCCCGCAGGACGGCGCAAACGAGGTGCGCCTGAAGGCAGATCGGACACAAATCTGTCGGTGTCCCACGACAGCTCTTCCAAATCGAACACGGTCACATCGCCGGCGTAGCCGGGCAGCAGGCGTCCCCGGTCGTTGAATCCCAAGATCTCGGCCTGCCGACCGGTGATCTCGTAAACCGCCTCCTCCAACTCCAGGTCGCCACGGTCTCGCACATGGCGGGTCAACAGCAGGGTGGTGTCGCCCGCCGCACACATCATTTGCACATGCGCACCGGCGTCGGAGGCGCTGATGAGGCAGCGCTCATCGGCGATCATCTGGGCCACGCCATCGGTGTTGCTGTTGCTCACGCCCATGGCCACTACCCCAGGCTCCAAGTCGTTCTCCAGAATCCAGTCGGCAAACACGTCGGAGGGATGGCCGTCCCGAGCCTCGGTTAGATCGGCTAGCGAACGGCCGAGCCAAGCCTCGTTGTCGGGACGGGTCACCGAGGTGAACCGGGCGAAGTCGGGCCGGTTGATGGGGAACAGCGACTTCTCAGTAGCGTCCCACTCGTTGCGGGCAATCTCCCGCCAACCAGGATCGGCCAGCATCTCCCGCCGGGCCTCCCCGGTGACCCCCATGATCTGGTTCCATCCCTTGGGGAGCATCATGAACACCATGGTCTGCTCCCAGCTCACATTGAGGTCCACGGTGCGGGGCGAGGAGATGGGCCACATGTCGCAACCCTCATCCCGGATCGCCTGGGTGAACGCCATGTATTCCTCTGGACGGTGCGGTGCCATGTCGCTGTGGGAAATCCCGTTCCAGATAGAGGTCACCCCTCGGGGACCGAGCACCCGGGCCATCCGTCGGATATCGGCTTCGGGATCCTCGCCAGTGAGGTTGGGGATGAACTCGACCAATCCGTGGCCCGCGGCAGACAGCACGTCGGCCAACGCGCTCAGCTCCCCATCGCAGGCCAGTCGACTAGGCACCGGGCGGCTCCGCCGGTCCAAGTCGAAAAACGAGGTGCTGAAGCCGTAGCAACCGGCCTCCATGGCATCGGCCATCTCTGAGGCCATAGCAGCAATCTCGTCCTCGGTGGCCTCTCGGGTCCAGGCATCGTCGCCCATGACGTAGATGCGCAGCATGGAATGGCCGATCAGCGAGGCCATGTTCAGCGCGATTCCCCCTTGGTTCATGGCGTCGCGGTATTGGCGCCAAGAACCCCAGGTCCAGGGAACACCCGACTCGAAGTCGGCCACCGGCATGTCCTCGATGTAGCAGAACACGTCGATGAGCTCGTCGAGATGCTCGGGCTTGGCCGGGGCCAGCGACAGGGAACAATTGCCGACCAATGCAGTAGTCACCCCGTGCTGGGGCATTGGGTCGCAGCCCCGATCCCAAAACATCGACGGGTCCAGATGGGTGTGGGAGTCGATGAACCCGGGGGTCACGTAGCAGCCGCCGGCATCCAGTTCGGTCTCACCATCGGGGGCCAGACTGGGACCAACTTCGGTGACAACGCCTTCGTTGATGCGCACATCGGCGGGCCGGGCCGGGGCCCCGGTACCGTCGATTAGGCTGCCGCCGCGAATGATCAGGTCAGACATGGGCCAAACGATAAACAACAGAACTGCCTCTCATCTCATCAGCACCGAGGCACTTCCGCGATAGAAAATAGAGTTATGACCGACGCTCCCCACGATGACGCACTTCAAACGATGCTGGCCAAGCAGTCCATTACCGAGGTGATCTACGGCTACTGCCGGGCGCTGGACCGCATGGACAAGGATGCGGCCTACTCGGTCTGGCACACCGACGGAACCGCCGACTACGGCGAGAACATCTACCAGGGAACCGGTTGGGGGTTTGTGGACTGGGTCTGGACAGCCCACGCGGCCATGTCCACCCACTCCCATCAGATCACCAACGTGTTGATCCAGGTGGACGGCGATCGAGCCGTCAGCGAGGCCTATGTGACTGTTGCGCTGCGCACCCTGCCATTCGGCGAGAGTGCCGATGTCGCCGACATCTACAGCCGAGGCCGCTACGTCGACCAGTGGTCCCTCCGTGACGGGCAGTGGGCCATCGACCACCGCAACTACATCACCGACCACTCCGTGACCTTGCCCAACTCCAATCCTGAACCCCACGATCACCGGTCAATCCGCGGCCCGGAAGACTCCTCCGTCGCTCTGTTCAGCTGAAGCGCCTTCGGCACACGTAGCGCAGCAACGAGTTGAAAAGATATAGCGATTCGATATAATCGCGGTCCAATGTTGGATCTCGCGGTGCTTGGGTTGCTCAAAGACGGCGATCTTCACGGCTACGAGTTGAACAAGCGGCTCAAGTCGCTGGTCGGCGGATACTCCACTTCGTTCGGCGCCCTGTACCCGGCGCTGGCCCGCTTAGAGCGCCGCGGCTGGGTGAGCTCCACCGCCGTGGCCCCAGAACTCATAGCCGAAGAGGAGGTTTCTGAAGGGCACGCTCGTCGCAGCCGTAAGCGCAGCACCAAGTCCAAGTCGGGCCGAACCCGCAAGGTGTACCACATCACCGAAGCTGGCGAGTCCTACCTGCTGGAGCTGCTCCAAGAAGACGCCAACAACGAGCGCCGCTTCCGCTTGCAGCTGGCCTTCTGCCGTTTCCTGCCCCCCGACCGGAGGCTGGCGCTTTTCGAGCTGCGCCGGGCCCACTTGGTCAGCCTCCAAGCCATGGCCCGCCGCGACCCCGTGCAAACCACCGATCCCTACGTGCGCTCCCTGTTTGAAAGAGATCAGGAGCGCCTCGAACACGACTTGGTCTGGCTCGACCGGCTGATCGCCGACGAGCGCGCCAATCGCCCACAAGAACCGAACGACCGATGATCAATACCGATCGATCCCAACGCGCCCAGGGAGGGCAGTCACTATGAGCAATCCCATCCGCATCGCAATCGCCGGTGTCGGCAACTGCGCCAGCTCTTTGGTACAGGGCCTGTACTACTACGCCGACGCCGAACCCGACGACCACGTCCCCGGCCTGATGCACGTGGTGCTCGGGGGCTACCACATCAACGACGTGGAGCCCGTGGCCGCCTTCGACGTGGACGCCTCCAAAGTCGGGCTGGATCTGGGCAAGGCCATCAGCGCCGAACCCAACAACACCGTGCAATTCTGCGATGTGCCCGAGCTGGGCGTGAGGGTGCAGCGGGCCCCCACATTGGACGGGTTCGGTGAGTACTACCGCACCCAGTGCGAGGAGTCTCCCGCTGAGCCGATCGACGTGGCCGAAGCCCTGCGGGAATCCGGCGCCGACGTGCTCATCTCCTATTTGCCGGTGGGCTCCGAGGAGGCCCAGCGCTACTACGCCGAGTGCTGTCTCGAAGCCGGTGTGGCCTTCGTGAACGCCATCCCGGTGTTCATCGCCTCCGATCCGGAATGGGCCCAGCGCTTCACCGACGCCGGAGTGCCGGTGGTGGGCGACGACATCAAGAGCCAGGTGGGCGCAACCATCCTGCATCGCACGCTGGCTCGGCTCTATGAGGACCGCGGGGTGGAGCTCGACCGCACCTACCAACTCAACTTCGGCGGCAACATGGATTTCATGAACATGCTGGAGCGATCCCGGCTGGTATCCAAGAAGATCTCCAAGACGCAATCAGTCACCAGCCAGCTCGACAAGGGCATCGCCGCCGATGACGTACACATCGGCCCCAGCGACCATGTCCCATGGCTGAACGACCGGAAGTGGGCCCATATCCGCCTCGAAGGTCGGGGCTTCGGCGACGTCCCCCTCAACATCGACCTCAAGCTGGAAGTGGTGGACTCCCCTAACTCCGCCGGCGTCATCATCGACGCATTGCGCTGCGCCAAGCTCGGCTTGGACCACGGCATCGGCGGCCCCCTGCTCGGCCCGTCGGCCTACTTCATGAAGAGCCCCCCCATCCAGTACCGCGACGAGGCGGCCCGCGAAATGGTCGAGGCCTACACCCGAGGCGAGGTCATCTAGCAGGCCGAGCCCGATGCTGCTGGGCAGCTATGGCATCGAGTATGGCCACCACGTCTTCATGGACCTCTTCGGGTTCTAGGAAACTAACCAGTTGGTGGTATTCCGCCTTCGACAGGCCAGTGGGCAATTCAAGGTCTCTGGAGAAAGCAGCAAAGACCGGAGCAAGCAGTTCATCGCTTATCTTGGCATTTCGCCAATACGGGTCATCTTCATCTCGATAGGCCGCAGGCGGAACCCGATCCTGAACGGAGCGCTGCATGGCATCGCGCCACCGCTTTGACTCTGCTTCCTCAAACAATTGGCCAGGTCCTACGAATCTTGCCCCCTGGCGTTGGGCATACCGGTCCAGTGATTGGACAGGACGCAGATAGTTCTCGATTTCCCGTCGCGGCCACATTCGCTCTGCTAGATCACCTGCTGCCTCCAAATCGTCGCGTTCGAGTCGGTCGAACAGTGCAAAGCCCACCAGATCGGGCTTCGCTTCTCGCAAGCCGTTGAAGTGCTTTCTAGCTTGGTTGGGCTGGTTTCCGACGTAATGAACAAAAGGTCGCTCCAAGGCTTCCAATGCCTGGTGATCAACAAGCGCAGCAAAGCTGCGTAGGATCGCCAGATCAGTTGATCCTTCCAGGTACAACACAAGGCCAGTGATTTCGGCTTGGTAGTAGTCCTCGAAACCAATGTCGCGAAGAGCCTTGAGCACGTCGCTGCTCTTGTTCAAACGATGAGGACTTCCCACAAACGCTACGACTGTGCCCCGTTCGGCGGCTTCATTGAGAACTATCTCCGAGTGCGACGCCACAATGATCTGAGTGCCGTTGTCGGACGCCGCTTCGCTCAGCAACTCGTAGGTCTGGCGTTGTCGCAGAATTTCCAGATGGGCATCAGGCTCATCAAAAAGTGCAACGCTGTCAGGGTTGAGAGCAATGAACGAAAGCAGTAATAGGGTCTGCTGCATCCCCCGTCCAGACGCAGCCAAGTCCAGGCGAGCACCGTCGCGGGTGCGATAAGTCAATTCGATTTCCCCCCGTTCGGGCAACAGTCGAGGCTCGTCTAACTGCACGCCAAAGAGCCCCTCCAAGCGCTGAGAGAGCGTTCCCCAGCGGCTCGCACCATCAGGCAACTCGACCACCTGATAGCAGAGGTTGCGGAGGACCTCAGCGGTCCGCCCCTCGCCGAACCGCACCTTGATGGCACCGGGCTCCAGCTTGGTCTCATTGGCCGCCAGACCCGACATGGGACCGAGTAGCACAACTTGGGAGCGCAACGCTTGCTCAGGCACGGGCATCCGCTCAGTGCCGTCAGGAACTGTGCGCAGCGGACGACAGTAGAAGCTCTCTGGATTGGCGAAGTCGAACTCAAGGCCACATGACCAGGCAGAACTGCCTGTCAGCCCATCCACTATCACGTCGATGCAGATGTTCTCAGTACGCTGTTGACCAGAATCATTGCGATAAGTTCGACGAACTTCCAACTCTCTCCAAATCTGGCGAGCGGAAGGCACAGGAACTGATGTGAGATCTCGGCGGTTGATCGCTACACCGGGCCGCTTTTCTGGTGCTGAGTCCTCCCGCTTCTCTATCCACCGGCGTAGACCGAGGTCCCACAAAGTCAGCGCCTGCAAGGCCGACGTCTTCCCCGAGTCGTTTGGACCGATGAAAACCACCGGATTGCCAAGCTCGATCTCAGCCTCAGACAATCCTTTGAAATTGCGAACAGTCAACTTGGTGAGCACCGGTTCACACCTTACGTTCTGAGGTCTTCAGGCGTTGCCACTTCAGCAAGTGCTCCCGAGCCTCATCAGGGGTGATCGGGCCGGAATCGAGGCGGTGTCGACGGAGTTCTTCTACGGCTGCGCCCACGGCGGGACCGGGTTCCAGCTCGAGCAGGCCCATAATCTCCTCTCCATCAAGAACCGGGGGTCCGCAAAGATCGGGCTCAGCTTCCATGAGGGCGGTTACGTCGGCGGCCAACGGGCCCACCTCGCCCATAGCTGACGCCACCGCCACCGACTCATCGACGTGGGGACCAGCGTTGACCACCCAACGGCGCAATCCGGCCACGTCTTCGGGGGGCTGGCCGACAGCTTGATGAGCCGAATTCAGAATTGCAGCCACCGCTCGACTGGCTGCTGTGGTTGCTCGCCGCTCGGCCAAAGCCCTTTGAACGTCAGCGGGCGGTCCCGCATCAGCCAGTAATGCGGCCAATCGCGCCGTTGGTTCATCGCCCACCCGGCCAAGACGAGCCACTGCGGCAACACCATCTCCCACCGGGCCCAGAACCCGCTCACCCAAACCAGTCCGGAACAGCAACTCGAAGCCAGGGCCGGGGTCGGGATTTGAGAGAAGCCGGTCCAATTCGTCGCGAATCCGCTCGTCGGCAACGATGCTGAGACGTTCGGCCATGGCGTCCATGGCGGTAATCAGCGCTGGTTCCGCGGTCAACTCAAACTGGGCCAGGAACCGCGCCGCCCGCAGCATGCGCAAGGGATCGTCGCTGAACGTTGCCTCAGGGTCCAGAGGCGTGCGGAGACGGCGGTCAGCCAAGTCAGAGGCTCCCCCAAAGGGGTCCACCAACCCGCCATCGGGCAATTCCACCGCCATGGCGTTGATGGTGAAGTCGCGCCGGGAAAGGTCAACCTCGATGGCGTCGGCAAAAACCACGTCGGGCTTGCGAGAGCCGGGCTGGTACCGCTCGGTGCGGTGCGTGGTTATCTCGACTCGCCGATCACCGCGGCGAGCCCCAATGGTGCCGAATCGCTCCCCCTGGGTCCACAAGGTGTCAGCCCAGCCCTCCAGAATCGACTTCACCACCAGCGGTTGGGCGTCGGTGGTGAGATCCAGATCGAAGGATGTGTCCAACGGCAAGTCCAGCAAGGCGTCGCGCACCACCCCGCCCACCAGAAAAACCCGATAGCCCTGAGCGGCGAACCGCTCAGCCAGCCCGCGGGCTTCCTCGCGGACAGGAGCCAGGCGTTCCAAACTCATGACAGCAGCGCCGCCGCCGCGGTGGCCACCTCCGCACCTGGTCCACCCCCGGTGGCCGGTTCCGGACGCCATTCGGTGCCTGCCAATGCGGCCACCGCGGCGGCGGCGCAGTCGGCCAAGGCATCCAGGTCGTAGCCGCCCTCCAAAAAGGCGATTCGCCGACCAGGGGGCACCACGTCGATAACCGCTTGAGTCAGGTCGGCGAAGTCGCCCGCGGCCAAACCCAGGCTGGTCAGCGGGTCGGCCCGGTGGGCGTCGAATCCGGCTGACAGCACCAGCCAATCGGGATCGAATGCCTCTACAGCGGGCAGCACGGCTTCGTCCCAACCCTGGCGGTACGCGTCGCCGGTCGCGCCCACGGGCATGGGCAGGTTGATAGTGGTGCCCACACCGGCCGCTGCGCCCCGTTCCAGCAGACCGCCGGTTCCCGGATAGAACGGGTACTGGTGCCACGACACGCACATCACCTGGCCGTCTTCCCAGAACACATCCTGGGTGCCGTTGCCGTGGTGGGCGTCGTAGTCCACCACCAGAACCCTCTCGCCCCGTTCTGCCAATACCCGAGCACAGATGGCCGCGCTGTTGAACATACAGAAGCCCATCGACCGCACCGGGGTGGCGTGGTGGCCCGGAGGGCGCACGGCGCAGAACGCGGCATCAGCTACTCCCTTGTCCAAGCCCTCAATGGCCGCCATGCCTGCCCCCGCAGCCAGCCGAGCCGCCGCCTCCGAATCGGCCGACAGCACCGTGTCGGGGTCCAGTCGACCACCTCCGGCTTGGGCTAGCCGCTGCACCGAATCGAGCACCGAGGGATGGTGGACCGACAGGAGTTCGGCGTCAGTGGCCAACCGGGGCTCGGTGGGAACAAGGGCGTCGCCGAGGTCGGCCTGCCGCACCCCGTCGATCACAGCCCGCAGGCGGGCAGGCCGCTCCGGATGGGCCCGCCCGGTGTCGTGGTCTAGGAAGCGATCATCGGTGATCCAAAGAACCGCCACAACCCTACGGTACCCCCGCTGTCTCAGCCGACCCCTCCAATATCCCCGTGCAGCCATCTCGTATACAGGCCACTAGCCTCATCCCATGATGCGGCGGCAACGGGAGCCTGCTGCCGAGACACTCCGACTCGGTCAAGACCGTCTGCGGCTCAGGTCTTGGGCCGGTGATGCTAGGACCGGCCTCCTCATCCTGCTGGCACCGGGAGCAGCGGTATCTGACTCCATGACGTCGGCGGCCATTGAAGCGGCAACTGGCCGCGGCTACAACCGGCTGCGGACATCGGCGCTGTCGGGGATCGAATCAGAGCCGTTCATACGGGCCGGTTTCGAGCCCTGCCAAGTGCTCGCCCTGCTATCCCGGCCCATTGCCAACGGACTCCCCAGCGCGAACAGCAGCGTCGCCATTCGAAGGGCTCGCCGCCGCGACCAATCCTCGGTTCTGGCCGTGGACCACGCCGCCTTCGAGCTCTTTTGGCATCTCGACCAAGCCGGACTTCACGACGCCCTACGGGCCACCCCATTTCGGCACTTTCGAGTTGCCCGCCACGAAGCCGATACTGAACTCGCTGGATATGCCATCTCGGGGCGCAGTGGCCCGGCCGGCTATCTCCAACGGCTGGCCATCTCTCCCTGCCAACAGGGCCAGGGCGTCGGCGCCGCCCTTGTGGTCGACGGGCTGAGATGGATGGCCCGCTGGGGAGCTACCCAAGCCTGGGTCAACACCCCTCAGCACAACACCGGGGCGCTGAGACTCTATGAGAGGTTGGGTTTCGAACAAGTCCCTCCCGGCCTGCAAGTTCTGGAGTTGGACCTTGGACAGTGAGTCCCGTCCGAGACACTCGGAATGCCGACGGCCGGTCGCCAAGGCATTGGGCCTGGTTGTGGGCCTGATCATATTGGCCTCCCCCGCCTTTTTGCCTGCCAACGCAGCAGCTCAGGAAGAGGACACGCCCATAGAGGCACCCACACCCGCCTTCGAGCTGGCCAGCCAAAGCATGTGGGTCGCCGATGAGGACGTGTTTCGAGTCTCCCTCCGACTACTCGATGCTCCAGACGAATCCACCGTGGACATCAACATCGGCCTGCCCATCCGGTCTCGCTCCGCTCTTTTGGATCGGCTGGCTGAGCCCTCCACCGGATTGGGCCATCAGCAGATAGTCCGATTGCCGATCCCTCCGCCCGATGCCAACGGGATCACTCCGCTGCAAATCGCCACCACCGGCAGCCAGGACCCCGAAAGCGACACACCGGACCAACCAAGGCTCAATCTCTCCGCCGAAGGGGTGTACCCGGTAAGCCTCGTTCTCCGGGATTCCGAGGGCTCGAGATTGGGCACGATTCACACCTTCCTGGTCCGCACCCCTCCGCCTGATCCCGATCAACCTCCCCTGTTGGTGAGCACCGTGCTCTCGGTGAGTGGACCCCCTGCGGTCAGCCCCGAGGGCAACGTGGATCTGGAAACCACCTTCCGAAGCCTGCAAACGCTGGCCGATGTGTTCGATCCCCGCATTCGCCCTCAACCCCTAGCCGCAGTTTCAGTTGACCCCCATCTGGTTGACGCTCTGGCCATCGGCGAGCAGCCCGAGCACACCATGCTTCTGGCCCGACTCCAACAGGCCACCATCAACCGCCAGATCACGAGCAACACCTATGTTCCCTTGGACAGCGACGCGTGGATCGACCAAGACCTCAGCCTCGAGATCGGTTGGCAGATCGAGGCGGGAGCCGCGGTACTAGACGGATTTCTTGGCTCTCAGACCGACCGCACCACAATGGTGTTGACCACCTCGGCCTCCCCAGAATTGCTCCAACGGCTCCAGCGGGAGCGAGTGGAACTGGTGCTGGTTTCCGATGCGCTGCTCGATCCAGCCAACGAGTTGGTCAGCACTTCGGCCAAGACTTCATTCTTGCTACCCGCATTCGACGAGCCGATGGAGGCGGTCGCCATCGACAACACGGTCACGGCTCACTTCACCCGGAGCGACAGCACTGACACCGCTCCCTATCTGGTGTTGGCCGACTTGGCTGTCCGCTGGTTTGAAGACCCCCAACAGCTCCGGGGGATCGTGATGGCCCCACCTCTGGATTCTCTACCTGACTCGACTGGGCTTGGCATATTGCTGGACGAGATCAGCGCAAGTCCGATCCTCTCCTCCGTGGACCCTGCCGCGATTGTCGAGAGCCTTGAGCCCCAAGTACTCCGTCGAGTGCGCCCGGCCGAGGAGAACGGTTTCGGGGAGGACTACAAGGCCGCTTTGAGCGATGGCCAGCGTATCGCCCGCTCATATCAGAACATGGTGGACCCCATCGCCACCGTGGACACTCCCGAACGGCAGTTGATCGAAACCCTGGACCGAGCTCTGCTGCTCTCCGGTGCCTACGGCCTGACCGAGACCCAGCGAGACGCCTACTTGGCGGTGGTGGCCCAGACCGTGCGGGACACCGTGGCCGCCATTCAACCCCCCATTCGCCAGAGGATCACCCTGACCAGCCGGTCGGAGAGCATCCCGATGCTCATTCGCAACAGCCTCGACCACGACGTGGTCGTGCAACTGGACCTCAAAAGCGACAAGCTGGACTTCCCCGACGGGGATTCCTTGATTTGGCGGCTGTCTCCCGGAGTCAACCAGGTCCAAGTGCCGGTCCAGGCCAAGACATCGGGAGACGCCGTGCTGGAGATCAAGATCAACTCTCCCACAGGGTTGTTGGCCTTGGGCGAATCCCAGCTGACAGTGAGGGCAACGTCGCTTTCAGGCACCGGGGTGGGGATTGCCGCGGCCGCGCTGGCCATCTTGATGCTCTGGTGGGCTCGGAACTGGTGGGCTCGACATCGCTCCAAATCCGTGCCGCAAAAAAGTAGTGTCGCGCTATGACCGTTCGAATAGTGACCGACAGTTCCTGCGACCTCAGCGCCGCTGACATCGAGCGCCACCAAATCACCGTGGTCCCGCTCACCATCCGGTTTGGCGAAGAGGAGTTCACCGACGGCGTAGGTCTGTCGGCTGAGAACTTCTACGAGAAGATGTCAGCCAGCGGCGAATTGCCGTCCACCGCCGCCCCCGCTCCGGGTGCGTTCGAGGCCGCGTTCCGAGGCTTGGCCGGCGAAGGCGCCGAGGCAGTGGTATGCGTCAACCTGTCATTCGCCCTGTCGGCCACCGGGGAGTCGGCCCAGGCCGCGGCCCGAGCTACCGAGGGCGAGGTGGATGTCCGGGTGGTGGACTCCGGCAAAGTGTCGGTGGGCCTAGGGGTCATGGTGAAGGCGGCCGCAGCCGCAGCCGCAGCCGGACACAGCGCCGATGAGATCGAGGCCCAACTCGCCCAGCTGAAGGAGCGGGTCTTCATCTATGCCGTGCTGGACACCCTGGAAAACCTCAAAAAGGGCGGCCGCATCGGCACTGCACAGGCCCTTTTGGGCAGCGCTTTGTCTATAAAGCCCTGCCTGGACCTCACTTCCGGTGTTGTGGAAGAGGCGGGCAAGCAGCGAACCCGGGGCAAGGCCCGGAACTGGCTTGCGGGGCAGGTGGCTGAAGCCGGGGAGTTGGAGCATTTGGCCATCGCCCACGGCGCGGCCGACGACATTGACTCATTCGTGGCCAGCTTGGGCGAATCCCCTGCTCAAAACCCCCTTACGGTCGCCCTCATCGGGCCGGTTGTGGGCACCCATGCCGGCCCCGGAGTCATCGCCGCCGCCATGGTGCCCACCGCCTAAGTACGTCTTGGCCCGTAGAAAACGCCGTCGGTAACCTTCGGGCCGTGTCGGAGTTCCTCCGCGACTACCTCCTAGTCGTCTTATTCCTCGTGCTGGCGGGCGCGTTGGTCTTCGGGATGCTGGGACTCGGGAGCCTGCTACGACCCACCCGTTCACAGCCTCAGAAGTACATCACCTACGAGAGTGGCGTCGACCCGGTGGGACTGGGTTGGTCGCAGAGCAACATCCGCTATTACGTATTCGCCCTCCTGTTTGTGATGTTTGACGTGGAGGCGGTGTTCATTTTCCCCTGGGCCACCCGACTGGAGGCCTACGGGACTTTCGGATTGGTCGAGATGGCCATATTCATTTTCATCCTTGCGCTGGGTTTGGTGTACGCCTGGCGAAAGGGTGTCCTTCGGTGGATCTGAGGTAGGCAGTGGGACTGGTCGCCAGCGGCAAAGCTCCAAAACCCCTGACCAAGCTGCTTAATCTCGGCCGGAAATACTCCATCTGGATGTATCAATGGGGCTTGGCCTGCTGCGCCATCGAGATGGGCGCAGTGATCGGCTCGCCCCGCTATGACGTCATGCGTCTCGGGGTGATCCCGTTTCCCGCCAGCCCCCGCCAGGCCGACTTGGTGGTGATATCGGGGACAGTCACCGACAAGATGGTGCCTTCGATTTTGCGCCTCTACCAGCAGATGCCCGACCCGAAGTACGTCATTTCCATGGGCTCCTGCGCCAATTGCGGAGGCCCGTACTGGGACTCCTACTCGGTGACCAAGGGTGTCGACCAGATCATCCCTGTGGATGTCTATGTGCCCGGCTGTCCACCCCGGCCCGAGGCCCTGCTGGAAGGCATCGTGCTGCTGCAAGAGCGCATCATGAACGAGGACCCGGCAATGCGGTGGCGAGGTGACCCAATTGTCGTCGACTGACACCGACACCAGCGCCGAGGCCGAGCCGCAGCCCGACGAGCGCCGGGAGGCGTGGGCGGCTCGGCTGGCCGACGCCCTAGGCGACGGCTACGCCGAGCATCACATCATCGGCGGCAGCGACTTGTGGGTGCGGGTGGCCCGGGAATCGTGGACCGACGCGGCCACCGCGGCGCGTGACCAGTTGGGCTGCCAATTCTTCGACTGGCTCTCGGCGATCGACTGGCTTCCCTCTCCCTTCGGGCGGGACATGGATGCCCAAGAGGACAACCCCGAGACCAAAGCAGCCGATCCCATGGAGCAGGGCCATGCCGGCGGCGAGACCCGGTTCCAAATGGTGATGCGCCTCTATTCCATCACCGACCACCTGGGCATCACCATCAAGGCCGACCTCCCCGACGACGATCTGAGCATCGACACACTGATCGGGGTATACCCCGGGGCCGATTGGCACGAGCGCGAGGCCTGGGAGATGTTCGGGATCCATTTCAACAGCCACCCCGACCTCCGCAACATCTACCTGCCCGGCGAGTTTGAGGGGAACCCCCTCCGCAAGGACTTCCCCCTGCTGGCCCGGCGGGTGAAGCCATGGCCCGGCATCGTGGACGTGGAGTTGTTCCCCGGCGAGGAGGGCCCGTGACCGCGGTCGGCGCCGACCAGCGCCAGCAGATGGCCTACGTGGCCACCCAGGCAGCCGACGCCCGCCTGAACGTGGAGATCGAGACCGAGGGCATGACCCTCAACATCGGACCCCAGCACCCCGCCACCCACGGAACGCTTCGACTGGTCGCCCGTCTCGACGGGGAGCAGGTGGTGGAGGCCGAGCCGATCATGGGCTACATGCACCGGGGCTACGAGAAGCTGGCCGAGGTTCGCACCTACCCCCAGGTCACCACGCTTATCAACCGCATCGACTGGCTGGGGAGCTTCGCCAACGAGGTGCCCTTCATCCTGGCGGCCGAGAAGCTCATGGAGGTCGAGGCGCCGCCCCGAGCCCAGTGGATCCGCACCGCACTGTTCGAGCTGAGCAGGATCGCCAACATCACCCTGTTTTTGGGCGATATGGCCGTGCAGCTCGGCGCCCTCACCCCGGTGTTCATGGCCTTCCGCGACCGGGAGTTCGTGCTCAACCAGATCGAAGCGGCCACCGGCGGGCGATTCCACCCCAACTTCGACCGCATCGGAGGCCTCAAAGACGACCTGCCTCAGGGCTGGATCGACGACACCAAGCAGGTAATGGAGAAGATTCGCGATTTCTGCGACGAGTTCGAGGAACTGGTGCTGGGCAATGAGATCTTCCAGGCCCGCAGCCGGGGAATCGGCATTGTGCCTCCCGCGGTGGGCTTGGCCTACGGGCTCTCGGGGGCCAACATCCGGGCCAGCGGGGTGGATTGGGATCTGCGCCGCGACGGCCATGAGGCCCTGGCCTACGACCAGGTGGACTGGAGGGTGTGGACCCATCCCGACGGCGACTCGTTCGCCCGCTATTGGGTGAGGCTCCAGGAGACCCGAGAAGCCACCCACATCGTGGATCAGCTACTGGACGGGCTTCCCTCGGGGCCGATCATGGCCAAGGTACCCCGCATCATCAAAGTCCCCGCGGGCGAGGCCTACGCCGCCACCGAGAACCCGCTGGGCGAGATGGGTTACTACATCGTGAGCAAGGGCGACCTAGTGCCGTTCCGAGTCAAGATCCGTTCGGCCAGCTTCTCCAACATCTCCATCACGCCGTGGCTGCTAAAGGGCGTGTACGTGCCCGACATCATCACGATCCTGGCCAGCCTGTACTTCATCCTGGGAGACATCGACCGGTGACCGCGGCCTCCGTCATGTCGAGCCTGCTGGCCGTGGAGGTGCCCTACTGGGCGTCGTCCATCATCAAGCTGGGCGTCGTCGCCCTCGTCGTCCCCACCGCTGCGCTGATACTGGGCTATGTGTTCTTGATGAAGATGATGAGCTTTATGCAGAGCCGGCTGGGACCCATGGAAGCCGGCCCCTACGGCACCCTGCAACTGCTGGCCGACGGGCTGAAGTTCATCCAGAAAGAGGACATCTTCCCGGAGAAGGCCGACCGGACGGTGTTCGCACTGGCCCCGCTGGTGGTTCTGATCTCCACCTTCTTGATATTCGTGGTCATCCCCACTGGACCCGACGCGGTGGTGGCCCAGTTGGACGTGGGCATCTTCTACGCCTTGGCGGTGTCGTCGCTGTCGGTGGTGGGAATCTTGATGGCCGGTTGGGCATCGGCCAACAAGTACGCCCTAATGGGGGGCTTGCGAGCCGCCGGCCAGCTCATCGCCTACGAGCTGCCGCTGGTGCTGGCAGTGATGGGCGTTGTCATCCAGGCCGGCACATTGGATCTACAAAAGATCGTCGCCGCCCAAGCCAACGGAGAGATCTTCGGCTGGGGGGGCATCGGCAACCCGTTCATCCTCACCCAGTTTGTGGGCTTCTTCATCTTCTTGGTGGCGGTCCAGGCCGAGACCACCCAGCCGCCCTTCGATATGCCGGTGGCCGAGTCCGAGATCGTGGGCGGGTACCAGGTTGAGTACACCGGTTTCCGATTTCTGTTCTTCTTCATGGGCGAATTCGGCACCGCCTTCGCCTTCGGCGCGCTGGCCTCTGTGTTGTTCCTCGGCGGCTGGGCGCTCCCGTGGGGCGACATCACCCACTGGGGCTTCAACATCGCCGGGCCGGTCATCATGCTGGTGAAGATCATGGCCGTCTCCGCCCTGATCTTCTGGTTCCGCTTCACCTATCCGCGGCTGAGAGAGGACCAGCTTCAGCGCCTCGCGTGGAAATTCCTTATTCCGTTGTCACTGGTCAACATCGTTGTCACCGGTGTTTTCAAGGTTGTCTTGTAGGAGCTTGCCATGGCACTGGTACCAGGATTGATCACCGGACTCAAGGTCACTGCTCGCACCATGTTCCGCACCCTGTTCGGCGACGGCCCACCGGTGGTCCCCGCCCCCTCCAAGCACTCCCACACCGTGCAGTACCCCCACGTCAAAGAGATGCCCACCGACCGGGCCCGAGGGGTGATCGCCCTCCACGAGGAGAATTGCACCGCCTGCATGCTCTGCGCTCGTGAGTGCCCCGACTGGTGCATCTACATCGAGGGCCACAAGTACCTGGCCCCGCCCCGCCGGGAGGGGGGCAAGCCCCGCCAGAAGAACGCGCTCGACCGCTTCGACATCGACTACGCCCTGTGCATGTACTGCGGCATCTGCGTGGAGGTCTGCCCGTTCGAAGCGCTGTTCTGGAGCCCCGAGTACGAGTATTCCGAACCCCGAATCGCCGACTTGCTCCACGACAAGGAGCGTCTCAGCGAGTGGATGGATACCGTTCCCGACTTCGAGCCCTACGAGGCCGGATCCGAGCAGAAGGTGCTGAAGGTTCCCCGGTGATCGCCGAGCACGTCGCCTTCGGGATCATCGCCGCGGTGATGGTGGCCTCCGCCCTGCGGGTGGTGACCACCCGCGACATCGTCCACGCCGCCCTCTACTTGGTGATCGTGCTGGCCGGTGTCGCCGCTCTGTTCCTATTGGTTGGCGCCGAGTTCACCGGCATCACCCAGGTGCTCATCTACATCGGCGCGGTGATCGTGCTGTTCTTGTTCGGCATCATGCTCACCCGGTCTGACTTCGACCAAGACACCGAAACCGACCACAAGCGCAAGTTCCCCGCCATATTGACCGCCCTCCTGCTGCTGGCCGTGATGATCGGCGCGCTGGTGGACCGCTTCGAAGATGTGAAGCTGGATGCCAATCTGCCCGGCGGCCTATCCCCGCAGACCACCGCGCAGGTCTCCGACGAGCTGTTCTCCCAGTACATCGTGCCCTTCGAAGCGGTATCGGTGCTGCTGTTGGCCGCCCTCATCGGCGCCATCGTGATCGCCCGCCGAGAGGAGGGCGGCTGATGTCGACGAATTGGTGCCCGCTCTCATGGGGAGCTGATCGCTGATGCTCTTGAATGAGATGCTCCTTCTGGGCGCGGTGCTGTTCTGCATCGGGGTCTACGGCGTGCTGGCCCGCCGCAACGGCGTGCTGGTGCTCATGTCCATCGAGCTCATCCTCAACGCGGTGAACATCAACCTGATCGCCTTCGGGGCGTTCCACGACACGGTCATGGGTCAAATATTTGCCTTGTTCGTAATCACCGTGGCCGCCGCCGAAGTGGGAATCGGCCTGGCCATCGTGCTGCTGCTGTACCGGAACCGTCGATCCATCGACTTGGACCAAGTCGATCTCATGAAGGGGTGATCGACCGGTGCTGAGCGCGAACATCGCCGCCGCCGAAACTGCGGGCAAGGCCGTCGCCGCTTCGGGATGGTTCCTGGAGAACGCCTGGCTGATCTGGCTGTTCCCCGCAGTCTCGTTCCTGCTGATCTTGCTGTTCGGCAAGCGGTTCCCCCGAGGGGGCTCAGAGATCGGCATTGCCGCGGTGGGCGCCTCCTTCGTGTTCGGGCTGATCACCGCCATCCAGTGGATCAGCGAGGTAGAGGGGGCTGGCGGAAACGGATCTGAGGGCGAATACGCGCTGGGAGCAGGGGGGCTGGCCGCAGCGGAGGGTGAGGTCTCCGGCGGGGTGAGTGCGCTCACCCGGTCGATCACCTGGCTCACCAACGGGGCCGAGGCCATCGGGGCGGGCATCATGATCGACGGCTTGGCCGTGATGATGATCTTCGTGGTCACCGTGGTGTCGCTGCTGGTACACATTTACTCCACCGACTACGTGGCCGGCGACCGCCGCTACACCCACTTCTTCGCTTTCTTGAGCCTGTTCACCGCGTCGATGCTTTTCTTCGTCACCGCCTCCACCACCATCCAGATGCTGGTGGGCTGGGAGCTGGTCGGCGTGTGCTCGTTCGTGCTCATCGGCCACTGGTGGGAGGAGAAGGACAACTCCGACGCCGCCCTCAAGGCCTTCTTCACCAACCGGGTGGGCGACATGGGCATCATCATCGGGGTGTCGATTCTGTTCTTCGGCGCGGGCACCTTCGACGTGATCGGGGTGAACGAGGCCGCCCTCAACGACACCATGAGCCACACGGTCACCCTGGCCGCCGCCCTGTGTTTGACCGCTGCGGTCATGTCCAAATCGGGGCAGTTCTTCCTCCACACCTGGCTGCCCGACGCCATGGCCGGACCCACCCCGGTATCGGCCCTCATCCACGCCGCCACCATGGTGGTGGCCGGCATCTTCATGGTGGCCCGGCTCTACGGCGTGTTCTTTGAGGGCTACGCCATCGGCGACTCCAGCATCAACACACTGGCCCTGATCGGCGGGCTGACCACGCTGGTGGGCGCCACCCTGGCCTTCGTTCAGAACGACATCAAACGGGTGCTGGCCTACTCCACCGTCTCCCAGCTGGGCTACATGGTGATGGCATTAGGCGTGGGAGCGTGGACGGCGGCCCTGTTCCACCTGTTCACCCACGCCTTCTTCAAGGCCTGCCTGTTCTTGGGCTCGGGCTCGGTCAGCCACGCCGTGCACTCCTTCGACATGAAGAAGGACATGGGCGGGCTGCGCAAGGCCATGCCCCACACCTATCGAACGTTCATGATCGGCACGGTGGCCCTGGCTGGTTTGCCCATCCTGTCGGGGTTCTGGTCGAAGGACGAGATCCTGGTGGGCACTGGCGGGTGGGGCCTGTTCGGCGGCACCGGGGGCAACGGTGCCTACACCGTGATGCTGGCCATGGGCATGATCACCGCCGCGCTCACCGGGGCCTACATGACCCGGGTGGTGTACCTCACCTTCTTCGGCGAGTTCCGGGGCCATGGCACCCCCCACGAGTCCGGTCCCCGGATCACCGTGCCGCTGTGGATCTTGGGCGGTTTGGCGGTGGTGGCCGGGTTCATCAATCTCCCGGCCGGGTTCCAGTTGGTTCCCGCGTCGTGGGAGGAGAAGTTCCTCCAGTGGGTGGAGCCCGCCGTGGGGGTGAGCTACTTCCCGTCCATCGCCCACGCCACCCCGTCGTGGACGCTGGCCATCGTGTCGGTGATCGTGGCCCTGATCGGCATCGGTGCGGCCTACTACTACTATTTCGTCCGGGTTCGGGCGGTGAGTCCGACCGCCACCGAACTGCCCGACGGACCCACTTCGAGATCGGCCGTGGCCCGTCTCGGCCATCGGATCCTGGTCAACAAGTACTACCTCGACTGGCTGTACACCACGGTGATCGTCGGCTTCGTCAAAGGGCCTTTGGCCAAGGCGGCGTACTGGACCAACCAGAACGTGATCGACCGGGTGGTCAACGAGGCCGGCACCCGCTCGGTGCAGGCCGGGAACATCGTCTACCACAAGGTGGACCAACTGGTGGTGGACGGCATCGTCAACGCCACCGGCAAAATCTCCGACAGCTCGGGGGAGGAGCTGCGCCGCATCCAAACCGGCAAGGTGCAGCAGTACGCCGCCATCATGTTCGCCGCCGCCACCATCCTGGCCGGGATCTTCATCATCGTCATCTAGGGAGCACACGTACACATGGGTGAAATATCGATTCCACCGACGCCTAAGCGGTGGCTGAGAGGGAGCACACGTACACATGGGTGAGTTTCTCAACGACTGGGGGCTCAGTATCCCGACGTTCCTGCCGATCATCGGCGCGGCCGTCATGCTGCTCATCCCCAAAGACCGAGAGCATCTGCACAAGCTGATCGCCTTGGCCACCACCATGGCGGTGGCCGTCTTCGGCCTGCTGCTGCTGATCCAGTTCATCGACAACGATGACTACGGGAAGCTCAACTTCGTGGTGGACAAGGGCTGGATCGACGTCATCGACTCCCGCTACATCATGGGCGTCGACGGCATCTCCCTGCCGCTGATGCTGCTGACCATGCTGATCGTGCCCCTGTGCGTGATCTACTCCTGGAACCACTTCCCCGAGCCGCACAACCCCAAGGCATTCCTGATGCTGCTGCTCATCCTGGAAACCGGAATGATCGGCACCTTCGCCGCCCAAGACCTGATCCTGTTCTTCGTGTTCTTCGAGGTCGTGCTGCTGCCTATGTACTTCATGATCGGGGTGTGGGGCGGCGAGAACCGGCGCTACGCCGCCATCAAATTCTTCCTCTTCACCCTGTTCGGCTCGGCGCTGATGCTGGTGAGCTTCCTAGCCCTGTACTTCTTGGCCGATCCAGTGATGGTGGCCGACGAACTGACCCGCACCTTTGATATGCAAAAGCTGCCCGAGGCGGCTGCCGGCATCGCCAAGTCGTCTCAAGTCTGGGTGTTCGGCGGCATGTTCCTGGGGTTCGGGATCAAGGTGCCCATGTTCCCGTTCCACACCTGGCTGCCCGACGCCCACACCGAGGCCCCCACGGTGGGCTCGGTGATCCTGGCCGCGGTGCTGTTGAAGCTGGGCACCTACGGATTCGTCCGCATCGCCATCCCCATCCTGCCTGAGGGGGCCGTCGAATGGGCCCCGTTCATCGGGCTGCTGGCGGTGATCGGCATCATTTACGGCGCCTTGGGCTGTCTGGCCCAGCGCGACCTGAAACGTCTGGTGGCATTCTCATCGGTGGCCCATATGGGCTTCGTGATGCTGGGCATTGCCACCCTCACCGAGTTCGGCATCAACGCCGCGGTGTTCGGCATGGTGGCCCACGGACTCATCACCGGGATGCTGTTCTTCTTGGCTGGCTCGGTGAAGGAGCGCTACCACACACTGGACATGTCCCGACTGGGAGGGCTGCTGGTACAAGCCCCTCGCATGGGCTGGATTCTCGGATTCTGCGCCATGGCCTCGCTTGGCTTACCCGGTCTGGCCGGGTTCTGGGGCGAGTTCCCTGCCATCTTGGCCTCCTACAACCCCGCCGAGGTACTGGCCGAGGAGACGTTCCGGTCGTACATGGTCATCGCCGCGCTGGGCACGGTGCTGGCCGCCGGCTACCTGCTGTGGATGCTTCAGAAGACGGCCTTCGGCACTCCCCGTGAAGAGTTCGCCAACGACCCCCACGTCCGCGACGCCACCGTCTCCGAGTACCTGGCCTGGGCCCCGATGCTCATCCTGATCTTGGTGCTGGGGGTCTATCCCCATCTCCTATTCGGAGCCACCGACCCCGCGGTGATCGAGTCAATTCGCAACTGTCCAGGTCTGAGCGAAGGCCAGACCTGCTTCGACGCCGCGGCTGGGAAGTAGTCCTCACTGATGCTCTCATCCCTGCCTTCGATCGTCGGTTTCGTCCGACCGGACATCGACTGGCACGCCGTCGCGCCCGAACTCACCCTGCTGGGGGTAGGCGCGGTGGTCACCCTGCTCGACATCGTGTTGTTGGAGCGAGGCCGGGCCTACACCTCGGCACTGGCGGGCATTGGGCTGCTGGTGGCGCTGATTCCTATCGTGACCTTGGCTGCGGCCGGCGACACCCGGGAGATGTTCGGCGGCGCCTTCGTGGTGGACGATTTCGCCCTCATCTTGAAGGCCATGTTCATCGTGGTCGCCTACATCGTGGTGCTGTTGTCCACCAACTACATCGCCGAGGGCGACTACTGGGAGAATGAGTACTACGGCCTGCTCCTGGCGTCGGTCATGGGCATGGTGCTGATGGCCTCAGCTCGGGACTTGGTGACCATCTTCGTGGCCTTGGAACTGCTGTCCATCCCCGCCTATCTGATGGCCGCGTGGCGCAAGGCCGACCCCAGGAGCAACGAGGCCGGGCTCAAGTACTACCTGATGGGGGTGTTCGCCTCGGCCATCATGCTGTACGGCATGTCGCTGCTGTTTGGGCTGGCCGGCGACACCCGTTTGGCCGCGATCTCAACCGCGGTGGCCGAAGAAGGCTCCAATCCGGTGGTGATCCTGGGCATCATCTTCGTGATCGTCGGCTTCGCCTTCAAGGTGTCGGGCTTCCCCTTCCACACCTGGGCCCCCGACACCTACGAGGGCGCGCCCACCCCGGTGACGGCCTTCTTGGCCGTGGCCTCCAAGGCGGCCGGGTTCGTGGCTCTCATGCAATTGGTGCATGTCGGCTTCCCCGACGCCCAAGACGTCTATCAGCCGCTGTTGTGGATCCTGGCAGTGGGCTCTATGACCGCCGGCAACCTCATTGCCCTGCGCCAGGAAAACATCGTGCGCCTCATGGCCTACTCCGGGGTGTCGCAGGCCGGCTTCATGCTCGCCCCTCTGGCGGTAGCCGGTGACATCGGCGAAGAGGCCCTCTCCGCGGTGATCACCTACGTGCTGATTTACGCGGCTATGAACTTGGGGGCCTTCGCGGTGATCATCGCCGTGGCCCGCCGCACCGCCTCCGGCGAAATCCGCTCCTACGCCGGACTGTTCAAATACGCCCCCGGCATGACCATCCTCATGTCGGTGTTCATGTTCTCCCTGGCCGGCATTCCCCCGTTGGGCGGCTGGTTCGCCAAGTTCGCGGTGTTCCGGGCCGTGGTGGAAGCCGATACCGGCTGGGGATATTCCCTGGCCGCCATCGCCGCGGTGAACTCGGTGATCGCACTCTTCTACTACGCCAAAGTGGCCCGCATGATGTGGTTCGAAGACACCCCCGAAGAAGCCGACACCACGTCTCTGCGGGTACCCCCCTCGCTGGTGGCCGCTCTCGGCCTCACTGCCGCCGCCACCCTCCTGTTCGGCATTTACCCCGCCGTCATCACCCACTTCACCGACGGCACCCTCATCGCCCTCCCCTACTGAGCGGCAGCGCTCATCGGAGCCAGACTGATTACAACCTTCCTTCAAGGACTCTGGCCTGCCCAGTCTCGCAACTCAACCGGCAGGGGTTTCCTCCGAGTGCGCGTTTACTCAGATTGCGCCACAGCATTCTGTACGTAGCTATGATTGCGATCTCCGTGCGCCTTAGCTCCAGCAGATTGGTCGGTACATGAGATTTGAGCTTAAGAAGACCCTACGGGGAAGATCGGACGAAGAATTGCTTCAGTTGATTTGTGATTGTGCAGAGAAGTTAGGACAAGAAACAGTAACAATCGAGTAATACAATGAACATGGCATCGGACACGCGAGCACGGCAATTAGACGATTTGGTTCATGGACAGTTGCCCTGGAAAGAGCAGGACTCCCGCCGACACGTTCAAAACTCAATATCCCTGAACACGATCTTTTCCAGAATCTCCTTGAACTGTGGCTACACCTCAGACGATAGCCAACGTATAGTGACATTGACGGTCCGAAATCGCAGTACAGCGCCAAGACCTATGCAAATCGCTTTAGTTCATGGACTAAGGCACTTGAGAGCTTTGTTGAGTGGGCAAAAGGTGCAACTTGGGTAAGGGAAACGCTTTCGAGGTGTAGTCTCCTATTCCCTGGCTAATTACGCGCGTTGAGGCAGTTGATGTCTGTTCGCTCCGACGCCCAACCGAGAATCTTTCGATCAGAAGTGACCAGGGTGAACCGAGTCACCATTGCCGACGCGGTAATCATCTGATCGGCGGGGTCGGCGTGGAAGCCTTCTTGGGGTTCCAGTGACGCGGCCAAGATAGTGATGTTCGTAGTCACCGGAACTTCTCTTACCCCCCTGTCCAAGAGTTCACGATGCCAGACTTCGGGCGCTCTTCGAAGATCGATGCGCCCGTCCCAGTGGAGCCGAGTGGCCTCCAACATGGAGATCGGCGAGAACCGCACCCTGCCTTCTCGAATCGCCTCTTCGATTGTGACCCTGGTTTCCTTACCCAACCGTGAACTGCCTTGAGACATCCACAGCAAGGCGTCGGTGTCCAAGATGATGTCCACGCTCAACCTTGTTCGTCGACTGTGGATCCGGTCAGGATCCGGTCGGGATCAGCGACCACATGCCAGTGTTCGGGAGGTATAGCCGGTTGCGTCAGATCTCGGTCAAGGACCATGTCATCAGCCCATCCAATTGCGCTCCCCCGAGGCTGTTCGACAAACGGGACGACGGCAGCCACTGGCCGTCCATGCTTGGTGACAACCAGTGTGTTGCCGGTAGCCATCACAACATCGAGAAGCTTCAGGCACTTGTCACGGAATTGAGCCGCGGGAACTGTCCACTCTGGAGCACCCATGAAACACTCCTATCAAAAATGTACAGAAAATTCTAGCGTTTTTTTGCGCTCCCCTCAAGAAACCATCGAAATTCAGGGGCAACTTGGTGGATTAGCGGTGTAATGATCTGTACATGGCCCAAATGGGCGTAGATAGCGACGAGGCGGTCAGCCCTAGCGAAATCCAGCGAAACCAGCAACATACAAAGCGAGGAGCAGCCAATTTGGCTCCGAACATAGTGGCTGACGAACCATTCACAGTGGAAGAGGCCCTTCAGATGCAGGGAACCGGTTGGGAGGGCGACCTCGACGAGATGCGTACCTCGCCGGTCCAGGGTCCTTGTAGCGTCTCCAGGTGACCACCACAGGAAAGGAGCGCATTCGTGCCTGAGCTGCCTGACGTGGTGGTGTATCTGGAGGCGTTGAACCGGTTTGTGGTGGGCCGGAAACTGCGCAAGATCCGGGTGGTCGGCATCAGCCTGCTCAAGTCGTTCGACCCGCCAATCAGCGCAGCCGAGGGTCGGGTCGTCGTGAGAACCCGGCGGCTGGGCAAGCGACTGGTGCTGGAAATGGACGGGCCGGACGAGCTGTACCTAGTGATCCACCTCATGGTGGCCGGACGGCTGCGATGGCGAGATCAACCCAGGGCCAAGCCGCCGGAGAAGATCGGCCTGGCTGCCTTCGACTTCGACCACGGCACCCTGCTGCTCACCGAGGTCAGCAAGCGCAAGAGGGCTTCCCGTTCAGCGCATCGTCTACGTCGACAACGAAGTCAACTACTGCCCCCAGTGCCAGACCGACGGCCGGGTGCTGGCCGACCGCTCCCTGTCCCGCCTCCTCAAGGACGACTGGCCCCGCAACATCGAAGACCTTGAGGACTGATCGGCAGCCTTCCTCTCGGCGAACTATCTTCCCGATGTCGACGAGGAGGCCGCAACATGAGTTCGTTCAGTCGAGAGTCCACCGCCGAAGGGGTCGTTGACGGACTCGACCTGTCGGGGCAGGTCTTGATGATCACCGGCACCACCAGCGGGCTGGGAGAAGAGTCAGCCCGGGTGCTGGCTGCTCGCGGGGCCCGAATAGCGATGCTGGCCCGAAACGCCCAAGCGAATCTTGAGGCCGCCGACCGCATTCGCTCATCGGTGCCTGACGCCAACCTGTCGACGCACCAATTGGATCTCTCTGATCTGTCCAGCGTGGAGAGCTTCGCCGCCGAGGCCGCTGATCATTTCGACCGCATCGACGTGCTAATGAACAACGCGGGGGTAATGTGCTGTCCGTTCGGGCGAACGGCCGACGGCTTTGAGATGCAGTTCGGCACCAACCACTTGGGCCATTTCGCCTTGACCGCTCGGCTGATGCCGCTCTTGCGCCAAGCCGAGAACCCCCGCGTTGTCACCCTCTCCTCCGGCGGCCATCGCATTTCCGACGTAGACCTCGCCGACCCCAACTTCGAGCACACCCCCTACGACCCCTGGGTGGCCTACGGCCGATCCAAGACCGCCAACATCCACTTCGCCGCCGAGTTGGCCCGGCGTTTCGGCGATGAATTGCTCTCGCTCTCGGTCCATCCCGGCGCGATCCCTACCAAGCTGGGCCGGCACATGACCAAAGAGATGATCGAGGGCATGAGGGAACGGGCGAAAGCGAGTTCGGCCTCAGGCCAAGGCCTCCAGTACAAGACCCTGGAGTCCGGCGCCGCCACCCAGGTATGGGCGGCAACGGCTGCGGAACTGGCTGACCAGAACGGCAAGTATCTGGCCGACTGCAACGTGGCGGAGCCGGGGACAGGCGAAATCGGCTACGCCCCCCACATCTACAACCCGCCCACCGAAGCTGCTCTCTGGGATCTCAGCGAGCGCCTCGTCGACTTGTCGTTCTAGCTAGTCACTAAGGCTTGCGGGGGCCGCCTCGGGTGCCGGGCCAGCGGGAGCCGCTTATGACGTCGGCCATCGGCCAAAACGCATCGGGATCCAGCGGGCCGGCGTTGGTGATCTGCCGGTCGATCATCCGGTTGGTCACCAGCTGCGCCGACAACTGCTCGACGATGGGGAAGTAGCGGGCCACGGGATCCCAGGGGCTGTCCAGCAACCGCAGCTCACCGTCGATCTCCTCAACGTGGACCTGTTCGAAGGTGGTGGCCACGTCCACGACGTGGGGTGGGAAGTCGTACTCCTTCTCCGCGCCGCCGATGGCCCGGGAGTACTTCGTCCACCACTCGTGCTCGGTGTACTCGCCAGCCTTCGGCTCCACCGCTCCGGTGACATCGCCCTCGAACTCGATGAACGTGTAGCCCTGATGGATGGTCCGGGCCTCCACCCGATTGCCCAGGCGATAGAAGCGGATGTCGCACGGATACTTGGGCTGGCCGTTGGTCTCGCCGCTGATGAAGATGGCGGCTTCCTGATCAATTCCCAAGCCCAAGCTGTACTGGCCATTCACGCCCTTCCAGCTCGCCGGAACCTTGACGCTCACGCCGTACTCTGGCTCGCCCAGCACCGGCACGCAGTACACCCCCACGGTGACGATCGGATCGCCCGCAGTGAGTCCCGGAGGAAGGATTTGCTCAATGCCGGCCGGGTCAGTCCGGTACTCCACGGTCAGCTTCGGCCAACCGGCAACCTCGCCGGGCCGGCTCATCGGGGTCTCAGTCATGGTGCCTCCAGTGCTGGATACCGCAATCCATGCGGTTCCGCTCGTCCGATGGGCACAGTGTATTGAGAACAGAAAAGCGGCGCACTGCTGAGGTTCTCCATCGAACGCATCGCCATACTGGAACGGTGGGGTTCTCAGTGACAGGCGACCGATCTCACGCGGTGAAATGACCGACTTTGCCGAGTTCATGGAACGGGCGCTGTATAACCCTGAGCACGGGTTCTACGAGTCGGGCCAGGCCGGACGGCGCGGGGGCCACTTCATCACCAGCCCCGAAGTCGGGCCGCTGTTCGGTGCCGTGGTAGGGCGAATGTTGGACCGTCGCTGGATCGAGTTGGGTCATCCCGATCCGTTCACCGTTATCGACGCCGGTGCCGGACCGGGCACGCTGGCCCGGACGGTGGCCAAGGCAGAGCCTGGCTGCACACCGGCTCTGCGATGGATCAACCTGGAGCGCAGCGCCACGGGACGGGCGACTCACACCGTGGGAGAGTCGGCCTCTGCCATGCCCGATGGGCCGATCATCGGAGTGGTCATGGCCAACGAACTTCTCGACAACCTGCCGCTGCGCCTTTTTGATTCCGAGGGAGTCGAGATTGGCGAGCATCCTCCGAGCCCGGAGACCCGGCTGACCCCCCAACAAGATCAGGCCTCTGCTTGGCTGGCCCAAGCCCTATCGATCATCGAGAAGGGGACCGTTGTAGTCATCGATTACACGAGCACCACTGAGGAGATGGCCTCCCGACCGTGGCCCGAGTGGCTGCGAACCTACAGGGGCCACGAGCGGGGCACCGACCCATGGACCGCCCCCGGCACCCAGGACATCACCTGCGAGGTGGCCTTTGATCAACTCACGGCGGTGTGTCCTCCTACCAGGGTCACCGACCAAGCCACCTGGCTCAAGGCCCACGGCATTGACGAGCTGGTGGCCGAGGGCATTGCCGCCTGGCGTTCCGGGGCCGCCAAAGGCGATCTCGCCGCGCTGGCCGGACGCAGCCGGGCCATTGAAGCTGAGGCTTTGCTGGACCCGGCCGGGCTGGGTGGATTCACCGTGGCCGAATGGGATGTACCTGTCCCGGGATGAGATAAATCAGGTCTTGGCCCGAACTGCGGCCCGAAACCCCAGCGCTACTGGGTTGGCCCCGTCGACCTCGGGGTGGATGGCCACCTGATAGCGGCCCGGTGACGGCAGCTTCATCGCCCGGAAGTCGGCCACGAAGGGCACATTGACCAGCTCTCCAGGATCATGACCCGACCCCAGTTTCACCTGGACCTCGCCGACCATCTCGGCCAGCTTCTTCCCGTCAGCGTCCTCAACCCGCACCCTGATCTTGTTGGCATTGGCGGCCTCAGCCGGCGACATCTCCAGCACCAGCGCCAGCATGACTCCGATGGGCGCGGGAAACGACTCCCGATACACCCGGGTGATGCCCGCCGAGCTCACAAACAGCAGCCCCTCCCGCACCTGGGCGAAATCGCACAATGTGGCGACTCTGATATCCATGACCGCCGATCAGCTCCCTTCCTGGAGTTGCACTAGGTGACCATATCCTGAGTGATGGTCATGAGCATGGGTTGGCTGGTGACCCGGTACTTGAACAGCAACTCGTGCGGCCCTGTGGACGATATAGCCGCCTGGCAGCGCCACCAAGACCGCGTAGCGGCTGTTCCTCGCAACCCAGGGTCTCCCGTACCTTATTCTGAACGCCTCCACCCGCATCCAAACGCCGTGCCATACTGAACACCTCCTCCGGTCGGTCACTGACTCTGGCAACCCACCATCATGGCCGATCGGCCTCGACATCCAGTCCGACTTGGCAGCATTAAAGGCTCCAATTTAGAATTATTCTTATGAATGTTTCAATATTGTCAGTGCGATTTGTTCGTATTTTGGGATTAATTCTGACAATTTCCCTCTTTAGTTCAGGAGTAGCTACTGCTCAAACTGTTGCTGATCCCTCTGAAGACAAAATGGCTGATTTTGCCGGTCCTTCTGATGAAGACAGCACAGAAGAAGATATTGACGAAGAAGATGACGAAGACAAGGCCACGGATGAGGAAGATTCAACCCAAAGTCAAGTAGCCCCAGATTCTTCGGCAGAAGATAAGGTTGGAATGGTTGGCAAACTTCTGCAAGCAGTGCCTGACTTGGAACAAGAACTTGCCATGTCATTAGCCGATTCATCTCAGGTGTCCCTTACAGCACAGAGGGATGGTGGTTTTCAAGCCTTTATGGAGTCTTCTACCAAGGACACGCTAACTCTTCCCTCCGATAGTGGTGATTTTATTGCTATGTCTAGACCTGATGGGACTAGTGTTTCAGTACAACTGCATGGTCAAGCTGTAAAATCAAAGACCGCATCTGATGTATCACTTCTATATGAAAGTGTATCCATTAGTACCCATATTATTGCACAAGCAAAGACTAACGCTACTGTTAGGATACTTGTCTTGATTGAAGCTTCAGATGCACCAACTCAATTTTATTTTCCTGTCGGACTAAACGAGGACGAAGAACTCAAGTCGTTAAAAGACGGCAGAGTAGCCGTAGTCAATAGCGATAATGTTGTGATTTCTATAATTAACAGACCTTGGGCATATGACGCTGCGGGTAACCCGATTGATTCTACTTTTCGAATTGACAATGAAACTCTTGTATTTGAGGTCAAACATGGCTCCGGAACCCAGTATCCCATAATTGCAGACCCTGACTTTAATTGGGGCATTATCTCAGGAACAATTTACTTCGACAGGTACGAAACAGAGCAAATCGCTCAGTTTGGTGTTTCAACTCTTATGGCTTACGTGGCTGTCTTTACCGCGATACCTACCATTGTCACAACATACATAGGATTGGTGGCGCTCACAATTCTAGCTTTTGCAGTGACTGCATACTATAGGAGCAACACCTGCCTCAAGATAAAAGTTGGCCTACAATGGGCTTGGACCGGATTTAACCCCTTCGTCAATCCCGGCCATTACACCTGTCGTCGCTGATTTCATGCAAGACTGTATAGTAGAATTTCTCTCGAATACATGTTCATAGTTTCTATTGCAATATTGATTGGCTCTATCTTGGTGTTTAGCTTTATTGGTGTTTCCAAGTTGAAGAAGGAGTATAAGATTGCCTCCAGATTAGGCAGGAGAGCTTTCCGTATTCTCGTAGTTGCAGTAGGAGCTTGTGCAATTGGTGGGATATTCGCGAGCTCAGAAAATCGACTTATCGGTGTCCCCTTCATTCTTGGGTCTATTGTTCTCAATGGTCTTTTGGTAATGCGATATTCTGATACCATATTTCATTGGTATAGCCATAAATCGCAAAAGGTTGTGCGATTTATGAGATGGAAACCGAGTTCAGCGACAGTTTCAGACACAGATTGACAAGAAATTATCGGCCCTGCGCGTTTTTGTGGGGTTCGGGTTGCTGTCTCCGGTGTGGGGGTCAGGTTATCTGCAGGCCGCGGGCTTGGAAGTTGTGGGGGTTGGTGAAGCCGTGGGCTGTTCGTCTGAGGACTTGGAGGAGGTTGTTGGTTCCTTCTATGCGCCCGTTTGAGGGTCGGCCGGTGTGGTGCCAGTTGAGGATCTCATCGGACCATTCGATGAAGGTGTTCACGATGTCGTGGAACTCTGGGAGTTGGCCGGTCTGGTAGAGGTCGCTGAAGTTGTCTAGGTGTAGGGCGCGGTGGTGGTCGTCGGCGTCGTAGAGGCCTCGGAGCTGTTGGAGGGCCTGCCAGGCGGCTTCGAGTCTCGGGTGCGCGTCGAAGATCTCGTCGAGGCGGGCCCGGTCTGTGCCGGTGAGCGTGTCGGCCCGTTTGAGCAGGGCGAAGCGGGCTTTGAACACCTGCGGGTCGAACGCTGGTTGCGGGCCCCCGGGCTGGCGGCGCTGGACGTCTCGGCGCACTGCGGTGAGCCCGGCGGAGAACCATCTGATGACGTGGAACCGGTCGAGCACGTGGCGGGCGTGGCCGAGGTGGGTTGCGATGGCGGAGCGGTAGGCGGGGGACCCGTCGGTGACGACGATTTTGACCTGTTTGCACCATTTGCGGCCCTGCGAGGCGAAAAACCCTGATAGGGCGGCTGCGCTTCGGTGGGGGACCATGGCCAGGGTCTGGCCGGTGTCGGCGTTGACGATAACGGTCACATACCGGTGGCGTTTGCGCATCGAGGTCTCGTCGACCGAAAGCACCCGGCACGACCGGCTGCGCCGCCGGGCGGCGACCAGCGCCGCCCAGGCACCCACCAGCGCGTTGATCTTGTGCCAGCCGATCTTGTGCCAGCCGATCTTGTGCCAGCCGATCTTGTGCCAGCCGATCTTGTGGCGCCGGGCCACCCGGCGGATCGGCATGACCCTGGCGTCGGCCACCAGCCGACGGGCCAGCCGGGCGGTCAACGCGCCCTCGAACACCGGGTGGTCCTCCAAGAACCGGCCGCAGCAGCCGCCGCACGCCATCCTGGGCCTCCGCCACAACAACACCACAGTGCGGCCCGACACCTCCAAGTCGCGCACCCTCTTGGAGCGCACATCGCGGACCGACGAGCAGGCGAACCCGCACTCCGGGCACCTCGGCCGGCGGACCGCCGACTCCACCTCCACAACCAGCTCGAAAGGCGCGTCCGACACAACCACGAGCACGCGAACCCGGCGCAAGTGCAACCGCACCCGCATAACATCTGAACTCATCGGGGCCCTCTGGGACAGGCGACGTTGACATCACCGACTCCAGCAGGGCCCCGACCCCGATTAACGGACCCTCAGACCACCCCACCCCACGTTTCCGCGAAGGCTCGAATTATCTCGCCAACACAGTTCTTGTCGACAACAACGCAGCAATTTGGGAGCCAATCCCCACCCATCAACTTCCCCTGGCCTTAATTGGCATGTCGGCAGAATGTAGGCTCGCCGCGCTGTCCCGCGAGAGCACCGGAAAGGACTGACCCATGGCCGACGCCACCATCGAGGACTATTACGTCGAGGACCGCACTTTCGCCCCGGCCGCCGATTTCGCCGCTGCTGCGCTAACCAACGACCGCTCGCTCTACGACGAAGCCGACGCCGACTATGAGTCATTCTGGGCTCGGCAGGCCCGGGAGCTGCTGAGCTGGGACACCGATTTCCACACCGCCCTGGAGTGGGATCTGCCCTTTGCCCGGTGGTTTGTCGGCGGCGCCCTCAACGTGTCGTACAACTGCCTCGACCGCCACGTCGAAGCGGGCAAGGGCGACAAGATCGCCTTCCACTGGGAGGGCGAGCCGGGCGACACCCTCACCATCACCTACGCCGATCTGCTTGCCGAGGTTTCCAAGTTTGCCAACGTGCTCAAGGGCCTGGGGTTGAGCGCAGGCGACCGGGTGGCCATCTACATGCCGATGATCCCCGAGCTGCCGGTGGCCATGCTGGCCTGCACCCGCATCGGTGTGGCCCACTCGGTGATCTTCGGCGGCTTCTCCCCCGACGCCATTGTCGACCGGTGCGAGGACGCCGAGGCCCGCCTCATCATCACCGCCGATGCCGGCTACCGCCGCGGTGCCCCCTCCATGCTGAAGCCCAACGTGGACACCGCCCTCAGCCAAGGAGCGGCTTCCGTGGAGCACGTAGTGGTGGTCAATCGCTGCGATACCGACGTCGAGATGGCCGAGGGCCGAGATCTGTGGTGGCACGACCTCATGGCCGATGCCGCCGCCGACTGCCCGCCCGAGCCCATGGACTCCGAGGCCCTCCTCTACCTGCTCTACACGTCAGGTACCACCGCCAAGCCCAAGGGCATCATGCACACCACCGGCGGCTACCTCACCCAGGTGGCCTTCACCCACAAATACGTGTTCGACCTGAAGCCCGACAGCGATGTCTATTGGTGCGCGGCCGACATCGGCTGGGTCACCGGCCACAGCTACATCGTGTATGGCCCGCTGGCCAACTGCGCCACCTCGGTGATCTACGAGGGCACCCCCGACACCCCGGACCGCGACCGCCTCTGGGACATCGTGGAGCGCTACGGCGTCACCCAGCTCTACACCGCCCCCACCGCCATCCGCACCTTCATGAAGTGGGGCGCCCAAGAGCCGGCCAAGCACGACCTGTCCAGCCTGCGGGTGCTGGGCACGGTGGGCGAGCCCATCAACCCCGAGGCGTGGATGTGGTACCACACCCACATCGGCGGGGGCAGCTGCCCCATAGTGGACACATGGTGGCAGACCGAGACCGGCGGCCACATGATCTCCCCGCTGCCCGGCGTGACCACCACCAAGCCGGGGTCGGCCACCCACCCCATTCCCGGGGTGTTCGCCGAACTGGTAGACGATGACGGCCGCCCGGTGGAGCGAGGCGGCGGCTACCTCACCATCACCCGCCCGTGGCCGTCGATGCTGCGAGGCATCTGGGGCGACCCCGAGCGCTACCGGGAGACGTACTGGAGCCGGTTCGATGGCCGCTATTTCGCGGGCGACGGGGCCAAGGTCGACGACGACGGCTACCTGTGGCTGCTCGGCCGGGTGGACGACGTGATGAACATCTCCGGTCACCGCATCTCCACCACCGAGGTGGAGTCGGCCCTGGTGGACCACGCCGCGGTGGCCGAGGCCGCCGTGGTGGGCGCGGCCGATGACACCACCGGCCAAGCCATCATCGGCTATGTGATCTTGCGAGGCAGCCATGACGCCACCGAGGAGTTGGGCGAGGAGGTTCGCCAGCACGTGGCCACCAAGCTGGGCCCCATCGCCCGCCCCAAGACGGTGGTGCTGGTTCCCGACCTGCCGAAGACCCGCTCGGGCAAAATCATGCGCCGCCTGTTGCGGGATGTGGCCGAGGGCCGCAGCCTGGGCGACACCACCACCCTGGCCGACCAGTCGGTGGTGGACGAGATCCGGACCCGGGCCTCCGAGTCCCCCCAAGAAGATTGAGCCAGCCAACCACCTTATCTCACTGGACATGGCGGGACGCCCCCCTCGACGGGGGTCCCGCGGTGATTGTGGACGTGGACGGGGTCATCTCCGACGGCAGCAACCGCCAGCACTTGGCTCAAGCCCGCCGCTGGGATGAGTTCTTCGCCGGCTGCCCCGACGACCCCCCGCTGGAGGCGGCGGTGGCCTTGGTCAACTCATTGGCCTCCGACATCACCGTCGTGCTGCTCACCGCCCGCCCCTGGTCGCTGCTGGACGACACGGTGGCCTGGCTCAAGACCCACCAAGTCCGCTGGGATCTGCTGATCCTGCGACCCCCCAACAGCAGCGAGAGGTCTCGTGCCTACAAGGCCGCCGAAGTGGCCAATCTCCGCCAACACGGTTTCGAGTTGCTGTGCGCCCTCGAGGACGACCCCCGCAACGTGGAGATGTACGCCGAGGTCGATGTCCCCTGCATCTACGTCTACTCCGGCTACTACGACCGCTAACGAGCGATTGGAGCGGATGCCTCAGGAGGAGGGGACTGCGGCCAGCCGCCCACTACGGGATGATCGGTCTCCACAGCCTCGACATGGGCGGCACCGCCTGGTGCGCCGAGACCCGCGACCTGGAAGAAATCTGCATTGACCTCTGTAAAGGCCTGAAAATCAGTGGGCAGGAACGCTTCGGGATAGATGGCCTCAACCGGGCAGACCGGTTCACAGGCACCGCAGTCAATGCACTCATCAGGTTGGATGTAGAGCATCCGCCCGCCTGTGTAGATGCAGTCCACCGGGCACTCGGCCACACAAGCGGCATCCTTGACATCGATGCAAGGGGGTCCGATCACGTAGGTCATGAGCACTCCCGATAGCCGGGGTGCCGCTCGTAGACCCGTTCTAGCAGCTCGAGGTAGTCGGGTTCGGAGGCCACCGAAAATGGGCTGGGCTGCTGGCCGGGGTAGCCAATCAGCTCCCGCACCTCCTCGCTGAGGTAGTAGGCACCCACCACAGTGGTGGACAGAATGGCGAAATCACCAGGACGCTCGATTTCCAATCGCCGCACAAAGTCTTCTAGGCCGTCAGCAGGCACCTCGTCGAGCAAAGCCACTAGCGGCTCAAACAAGGAGGGTGCAGCCACGAGGCATCGGTCCAGCAGGTCGCCGGCCACGCCGACCGCAGAGGCGGATGGCATGTCGAGCCCCTCGGCCACGAGGATGTCAGCCAGACGCGCCAGCGCCAAACGTTGGGCTGGAGTCGGCTCCGAACCGTTCATTAGGGCACCTCTTGTGAGGCCCGGGCTTCAATCATGTGGTCGGTGACACGCAGAGCGTTGGCCATAATGGTGGCCGTCGGATTAGCCGATCCCCCAGTCACAAAGACACCCCCGTCGATCACATAAAGATTTGGCACGCCGTGGGCCCGGCACCAACGATCCACCACGGAGGACTCAGGGTCGTCGCCCATTCTGGTTGTGCCCAGCACATGGCCGATGCCAGTAGGCCAGATGTCGCGCACCATGGTGGACACCGCTCCCGACGACTCTGCCGCTTCAACGGCCCGTGCCACATTGAAGTCGAGTATGCGACGGGTGTTCTCCGACACCCGGTACTCGATGCGAGCAGCAGGCAGTCCCGAAGAGTCGCACTCCGACGGATCAAGAATCACCCGGTTGTGGTCTTCGGGAAGATCTTCCGCCTGAATACCCCAGGTGAATGCGCGCCCGAAAATCTCATTGGCCGCCCGATGGAAATTGGGGCCCCATATCGCATCGAAGCCCTCGTGCCGGCGGGCTTCCTGGTATTCCGCCACGGCGAACATTGGCCCGCCGTGCGGCATCACCATCCATTTGGCGCCGCGCAGGAAATCCCGATCAGGGTGGGTCTCCGCAAACTCCAGCGAGTAGATGGCCTGCCCCCAAGGACCCTGCCAGCCTTCGAGCGGATCGTCGCAGACGACGGTCACTGTTTGATAGGGGTGCTGCATCAGCCGTCGTCCCACCAGTCCTGAAGAGTTGGCCAGACCATCGGGGAATCGTGACGACACCGACAGCAGCAACAAACGAGCAGTCCCCACCGCGTTGGCAGCCAACATCACCACCTGCGCCGGCTGGAAGTGCTCGACGCCATCGCGGTCTCGATACACAGCACCGCGCACCCGACCTCTTTCGTCCACGGGAATCTCCATCACGCGGGCGCCGGTCACTAGTCGGGCACCTGCGGCCTGAGCGGAAGGCCAGTGCGTGAGCGATGGGGTGGCCTTGGCGTTCTCCGGGCATCCGGTCATGCAGGTGCCCCGCCGTTGGCAGGCTTGAAGGCTTCGGTGGCGACGAGAGGCGATTGCATTGGCGCCGGGCCACCAATGCCAGCCGAGGCGGTCCATGCCTTCTGCTGCGACCCTCCCGATCTTTCCAATGGGTATCGGCGGGTTGGGATAGGGGTCCATCTCGGGCAGAGCTGGATCGCCGCCCAAGCCCGACACTGACATGTCGACGGCCAGTTGCGCGTAGGCATCAGCCAGATCGCCCCAGCTGATGGGCCAGTCTTCGGCAACACTGTCGAGCGTTCGCACTCGGAAGTCTGAGACCAGCAGCGGCTGCCACATGGCCGCCCACTGCACCAGGCCGCCGCCGACGCCGTTGTACATCACCGGGCGCACATCGGCATCCCCGGTCAGCGGATAGTCGGCCCAACCTTGGCGGGCGTTGGGATCGGGATTCCACCGCTCAATCCATGCCAGCTCAGCCTCAGGTTGGGCACCCATATAATCTGCGGGACCCACCCAATCACCCTGCTCCAAACAGACAACCTCAAAACCGGCGGCAGTCAGGCGTGCAGCGGCGACTGAGCCCGAGGCGCCGGCGCCGATTATCACCACGTTCGATTGGTGCCCCTGCGTCACCATATTGAAATAATATACTTTGTTGAAGATAGCCACCCTCTCGTAGAAGTGACCACAGTGCATTCGCCAGACCCGAACAGCGACAAGTCCAACTGGCACACTCCGGCCCCTGCCGCCCGCCTTGCCATCGCCGACCGCCCCCCGCTCACCGTGCAGGTAGTGGGCAATGAGATCAAGCGGCTGCGAAAGCTCCAAGGATTGACGCTAGAGCAGCTTGCCGCGGCCTCCGGGGTCAGCGCGGGGCTGCTCTCCCAAGTGGAGCGGGGACAGGGCAACCCGTCATTCAACACGCTCGTGCAGGTGGCCCACGCCCTTGGCATCCCGGTGGCGCGCCTCGTCGCCGGGGAGCAGATGACCTCGCCGGTGCTGAGAAAAGAGGATCGGCGCCGGCTCAACCTTCCCAACGATGAGCTCATCGTGGCCGAATTGCTCACCACGAGGCCCGACAGCGCCCTCGAGGTCATCCGCATCGAGACCGAGCCGGGATACTCCACCGAGGACACGCCATTCGCACACGAAGGCGAGGAATTCGGCATCGTCTTGGAGGGAAGCCACGCCGTGAACGTGGGCGGCGCCCACTACGTGCTGCGAGCGGGAGACTCCATTTCCTACGACTCCACCATCCCCCACTGGTACGAGAACCCTGGCGAAGTCACATCGGTGACCCTGTGGGTGGTAACCCCACCGAGCTTCTGAGGCGATGGGCGCCTCCGTCACCCGAGCCGCTGCCGACGCGCCGGTGATGGCCCGAAGCGACGTGGTTGTGGTCGGGGGCGGACCGGCCGGGTTGGCTGCCGCGGTGTCGGCAGCCCGCCAAGGAGCCAGCGTGACCCTGCTGGAGCGCTATGCCTACCTCGGAGGTCTGGCGGCGGGAGGAATGGTGCTGGTGCTCGACGACTTCGCCGACGGCGCCGAAGAGGTCACCGTTCATGGCATCGCCCAAGAGATGGTGCAGCGCCTCGACGCGCTGGGGTTGGCCGTCTACCCACCGCCAGAAGACCGCATCCTGAGTGACGAGATGTGGAACCGCTGGTCTCGATGGGGGGTGTTCGACCTCTACGCCAAAGGCCCCAAGAAGTCCATCTTGTACGCCGTGGCCTTCGACCCCGACGGATGGAAGCGGGTATCCAACAACCTTGTGGAGGAAGCAGGGGTCGACGTTCGGCTCCACTCGTGGTTTTCGGCGCCGATCATGGAGGGCGATGCCGTATCCGGCGTGATCTGCGAAACCAAAGCCGGCCCCCAAGCGGTGCTCGGCGACGTGGTGATCGACGCCAGCGGCGACGCCGATGTGGCTGCCCGCGCCGGCGCGCCCTTCGTGGAGGGATCGTACATGGTCACCCCGGTCTTTCGCCTCGGCAATGTGGACACCGACGCCGCCGAGCATTTCGAGCGCTCCCAGCCCGCCGAGTGCCATGCGGTGAACCGCGAGGCCCGGCGAATCCTCGGCGGTTCATGGGCCATCTGGTGGTTGAAGACGCCGCTGCCGGGGGTGGTGTGGTGCAACTGTCCCCACATGACCGGCTACGACGGCCTGAGCGTGGAGGATCTCACCGCTGCCGACCGGGAGGGGCGCAAGAAGATCGCCGGTCTTGTGGACTATGTGCGCGACCATTATCCGGGGTTCGAGAAGGCCGTGGTGATCGACGTGGCGCCCCAGATAGGAGTCCGCCAGTCGCGCCTGATCGATGGCGAGTACGTCGTAACCAAAGACGACGTGGTGAACCGGGTTCACTTCACCGACAGCGTGGCCCGCGGCCGCGGCTACTACACGCCGTACCGGGCGATGCTGCCGCGTCGGGTGGAGCAGCTACTGGTCGCAGGACGGCACTACTCAGTGACCCCCGAGGCCCAGAAGCTGTCGCGGGAGATTCCGCCCTGCATGGCGATGGGCGAGGCGGCAGGCACAGCCGCCGTCGAGGCGCTGGACACTGGCGTTACCGTCCGCAAAGCGGATGTGGCCGCGATCCAGCGCCGCCTGCGCCGCCACGGCGCCGACCCGGGAGACATCCCCTCCCCCCGGGCGCGCCCGGCCAGCCCCCCAACAAAGGGGGCCCCGTGAGCGGTTGGGCCGCAGACACCAACGCGGCCCAACCGCTGGCCGGGATAAGGGTCCTGGATTTCTCACAGATCATGATGGGCCCCGTCGCCACCCAGCTTTTGGCCGACCACGGGGCCGACGTATTGAAGATCGAGCGCCCCGGCAGCGGCGACATCTTCCGCCATGCCATCGTCGATCCCGACGGTGCCGAGCATCCTGCCTTCGGAGCGGTGAACCGCAACAAGCGCAGCGTGGCGGTTGATGTCCGCACCCCCGAGGGATTGGCCCTGATCGACGATCTGGTGGCCGAGGCCGACGTGGTGGTGAACAACTACCGGCCAGGCGTGATGGACCGCTTGGGACTGGGCTACCAGCGCTTGTCGGAAGTCAACCCCGGCATCGTCTACGCCCAAGGCACCGGCTTCGGCACCGAGGGGGTGTACGCTCGCAAAGGCGGCCAAGACATCCTGGCCCAGGCGCTCACCGGGGCCATGGCCCACAAGGCCGACGACGACCACCCCACCGCGATCTATCCCGTGTCGCTGGCCGACTACACCGCCGGAATGCACATGGTGCAGGGCATCCTCATGGCCCTGCTCCAACGATCCCGCACCGGACGCGGCCAGAGGGTCGAGGTTTCGCTATACGACTCCCTTCTCGCCATGCAGATCTTGGAAGCCACGATGTCGCTGATGGGTCGCGAGGTCGTGAACTGGGCTCGACTCCCCCTGGTGGGCACATTTGCCGCGGCCGACGGCGAGGTTGTTGTGGTGGGGGCCTTCAAGGCGAATCCGCTGCGCGACATCTGCACCGCCCTTGAGATGCCAGACCTCTCGACTCAGCCCGAATTCGCTACCATGGCAGAACAAGCCGTCAACCGGCCCCGCCTTCAAACCTTGATCGCCGAGGCTATCGGGCGATTCAGCACTGCCGAGGTGGTCCAGCGTCTCGAAGCCCAAGACGTGCTCTGCGCGCCGGTGCGGACCCTTGAAGAGGCTCTAGACGACCCCCATACCGCGCCGATGATCGCGGAGATGCCCCGAGCGGCCCTGACGCCGCTGCGCTCGCTGGCGTCTCCGGTGCATCTGCCGGATACACCAGCATCGCTGCGCTTTCCTCCGCCAAGACTGGGGCAAGGTGCTGCTGAGGCGTTGGCTGACTTCGGAATCGAATCTGAACGCGTCCATGCGCTCATCACCGCAGGAGTGCTGGCATGAGCCCTGACCTCGTGTTGTCGAATTGTGGAGCGCTGAAATGAGCATCGATCTGGTTGTGGCCGATCACGTCGCCCGGGTGACGATCAACCGCCCCGAGCGGCTGAACGCCATCGACGAGGCCCACCAAACCGAGCTGCTGCGGACCTGGGAGGCCATCGAAGCCGACCGCTCGGTGCGGGTGGTGGTTCTCACCGGCGCCGGCGACCGCTCCTTCTGCGCCGGCGACGACATGCGCGCCGAGGGGGCCACCGACCTCGACTATTGGCTGCGGCCCCGCAAGGACGGTTTCGGCCACCTTCCGCTGCGCGACTCTCTGGATGTGCCGGTGCTGGCCAGGGTCAACGGGTATGCCCTCGGTGGCGGTTTGGAACTGGTGGTGGGATGCGACTTGGCGGTGGCCTCGGCCGATGCCGTGTTGGGCTTCGTGGAGCCCCGATTGGGTCGCCTTCCTCTGGACGGGGGAATCGTGTCGCTGGCACGGCAGTTGCCGGCCAAGTGGGCCATGGAGGTGCTGTTGACCGGCAAGCGCTTCAGCGCCGCCGAGGCACTGGGGCTGGGCCTGCTGAACGAGGTCGTTCCCGCGGAGGAACTGGACACCGCGGTGGACCGCTGGCTGGAGGATCTGCTGGCGTGCGCCCCGCTGTCGCTGCGGGCCATCAAGCAGATTGTGAATCGCACCTCCCATATGACCGCCGCCGACGCCCGTATGGCCAACCTTCCCGCCCTGGTGGAGGTGCTGACGTCGTCGGACTGTGAGGAGGGAATTCGAGCCTTCAGCGAGAAGCGGGCCCCTCGATGGGAAGGCCGCTGAGTCGCCCTGCCGGTCGGGCACCTGGCTAATTTCGATTAACTGAAGATCTACACTTTCGATTAATTGAAAAACTGTATTATAGTGAACTCACTGCCCCGAGCAGGGAGGAATCTAATGAGAAATCGACTCAAGTTCGCGGCCATCCTGCTGGCCCTCACCCTTGTCGCCGCCGCCTGCGGAAACGATGACGACGGAGGCAGCGCCGCCCCGGAGTCCACCCCTGCCCCAACTGAGGCGCCGACTCAGGCCCCGACGCAGGCACCTGAGCCTGATCCCACCGAGGCGCCGACACCCGCCCCAGAGCCAGCCGAGGCGCCATCGGTGGCCCTCGTGGTCAACCAGAAGGCGGGCGACATGGGGCCGATCGACGATCTCTTACGAGGGCTCGAAATGGTGGAGGCCGACTTCGGCGCAGAAACCACCTTCATCGAGGCCACCGACCCCTCCACCTTTGAGACCACCCTGCGAAATCTGGCCAATCAGGGCACCGACATCATCGCCGTGACCTTCCCACCCATGCAGGATGCCGTCACAGCCGTGGCCCCGGATTTCCCCGACACCCGCTTTATTCACGTCTTCGGTTTCGAGGGAGGCGTTGACAATCTCGTCTCCGTCGGATTCGACTACTACAAGGGCACCTATCTGGCCGGCATCCTTGCCGGTGCGCTGAACACCACCGACAAGGTTGGATTCGTGGGCGGCGTGTCGATCCCGCCGCTGAATGCCGACTACAACGCCTTCGTGGCCGCGGCCCAGACCAAGAACTCCGACATCACTGGCGAGGCCGCGTTCGCGGATTCCTTCGAGGACCCCGCCAAGGGTCGTGAACTCGGCGCAGCGCTGTACGACGGCGGCGTGGACATCATCATGACCGACGCCGCTGCCACCGACCTAGGCGTTATCCAAGCCGCCGAGGAGAAGGGCGGCTACGTGATTGGCGGCTCGGAGAACTACTTCGACAGCCCCGCCGTGATCGCCAGTGTCCTGCTTTATTGGGCACAGGTTCTCTACGACCAAGTAGACCACGCCCTCAGCGACGACTACACGCCCGGCTACGTCGGCGCCGGAGTGGCCGAAGGCGGGGTTGACCTGTTGATCAATCCCGACTTCCTTGCCGACGGCCCGGCCGAGATGGTGGACATCATCAACGCCACGCTGGGCGAGATCGACGAGGCTCGCTCGCAGATCACCGACGGATCACTCGACGTGCCCTTCGATCCTGAGCTCTGAGGCCGCTAGCGTCCTTCGATCCCGAAGCCTGAGGCCGGTAACCTTGAAGCGATGACGGTGCCGAGCGAGTCGGCATCTGGCGATACCCCGGCGGTTCGCTGCCGATCGCTCGGCGTCTCCTTCGGGGCCGTCCAGGCCTTGCGCGATGTAAGCCTCGACCTTGCCCCCGGTCGCATCCACGCGCTAGTCGGCCAGAACGGAGCGGGCAAGACCACCCTGGCCAAAGTTCTCGGCGGACTGCAAGCACCGCAGGCTGGAGAGGTGCAGGTGGGCGGGCGTGTGGTTCCTCCCGGCGACGTGCGGGCCGCCCAAATCGCTGGACTGGCGATGGTCCACCAGCACTTCTCGCTGCCCCCCTCATTCACGGTCGCCGAGGCACTTGAGTTGACCGCGGCCCGAAAAGGCGGCCGTTGGTTCTTCCGGCGGACCGAACTGCACCGGCAATGGCAGAACGAGGTGGCCGAATTAGGCGATCTGGCAATGCTGTCGACTCGCATCCGGGATCTGCCCGTGGAAACCCGCCAGTCGCTGGAGATTGTGCGGGCGCTGGCTGGAGACGCGCGAATTCTGCTGTTGGACGAGCCCACGGCCTTGCTCACGCCTACCGCTACCGACCAACTGTTTGAGCGCTTGCAGCGCCTTCGCGACGGCGGGGTCACCATCCTCATTGTGCTGCACAAGTTGCGGGAGGTAGCCGATGTCGCGGAAACGGTGAGCGTGCTGCGCGACGGCGAATTGGTCCTCGGCCCCAGCGAGATGGCCGAGGTCTCTGAAGGACAGCTGAGCGACGCCATCGTTGGACCCGAATCCGGCGCTGATCGCACCATCAGCATGGCACCCAGAGCCGAAGCAGCTCAGGAGACGCTGTTGGAGTTGGTAGGTGTCTCCAGCCGGGAATCAGCCTTCGAGCTCGGTCTCAGCAAAATCAACCTCCGAGTCGAATCCCGAGAGATCGTGGGCATCGCCGGCGTGGAGGGAAACGGGCAGCGGAGCCTGGTCTCGGCCATCGCCGGCCTGACTCCCATCGCCGACGGCTCTATGCGCCTCGGCGATATCGACGCAACCCGCGCTGGTCCCGCTCGCAGACGGCTGCGGGGACTGCGCCTGGTGCCCTTTGACCGAAACACCGAGGGGATCAGCCGCAGTGCCCCTCTGTGGCTGAACCAATCGGCGCTTCGCCTTGTTGGGCGGCGCCGGCGGCGGTTCCCGCTGATCTCGCTTCGCCAATACAAGCGTCGAGCAGCCGAGGCGATGGATGTTTGGCGGGTGCGCTACAACACCGTAGCGCAACCGGCCGAAAGCCTCTCCGGCGGAAATGTGCAGCGCTTGATCCTGTCGAGAGAACTGGCTCCGGGAGCCGAACTGCTGGTGGCGGCCCAACCCACTCGCGGCCTCGACTTCTCCGCCACCAACTTCGTGCGCCAGTCGCTGCGGGAGTTGCGAGATGGCGGCGCGGGTGTCTTGCTGGTGTCCTCCGACCTCGATGAGCTGTTCGAGCTCTCCGACCGCCTCCTCGTGATGTACGGCGGACGCATCGTGGCAAGTTTCGAAGCGCCCTACGACCGCCGCACGGTGGGCGACGCCATGACCGGGGCCCTGCGGTGACCGGGACAAGGCCATGACCGGGGCCCTGCGTTGACCGGCGGCCTGCAACGGGTGGCCTCCACTGTGGTGCTGGTGGTGGTTTCCCTCCTCTTTACCACGCTTATCCTGTGGATCAGCGGCTACTCCGTGGGCGATGTGTTCTCCGGCATCATCCAAGGAGCAGTCACTGCTACAGGGGCTTCCACTTCGACAATCCGTTGGTCGATTCCGATGCTGCTCATCGGTTTGGGGGTGGTGATCGGGTTTCGGGCCGGGTTCTTCAACATCGGCGGCCAAGGGCAGTTCTACATTGGCGCCTGCTGCGCCCTGGCCGTGTCGCTGGGATGGCGCGAGGGTCCGGCACCGCTGGTGATGCTGTGCGGAACGCTCGCGGCCATCGGTGCCGGGACAGCCTGGTCACTGCTCCCCGGCTATCTGCGGGTGCGCTTCGGCACCGATGAGGTGCTCACCACGCTGATGATGAGTTTCATCGGCGCGCTTGTGCTCCAGTACCTCACCGCCGGACCCATGAGAAACCCCTCGGGCACGGGCCAGACCGCGGCCAGCGAGCGCATACCAGACGCGTTCCGCATCACCGATGGCTCCGGCGTTTCGGCCACGGTGCTGGTAATCGTCGGCGGCGTAGCCGTGCTGGTGTGGCTCTTGTTGGAGCGCACTCGTTTCGGGCTGGCCATGACTCTGGTGGGCCGGAACCCCACGATGGCCCGTTGGCAGGGCATCGACGTGCGCCGCGTCGGCCTTGCTGCCTTCGCCCTGTCCGGGGCACTCGCAGGACTCGCCGGGGCGGTGGAGCTATATGGCCCCGGTGCCCGTCTGGTCACGGGGTTCTCACCCGAAGTGGGCTTCACCGCTGTTGTGGTGGCGCTCGTTGGCCTGCTGACGGTTGAAGGCACGGTGGTGGCCGCCGTCCTGTTCGGGGGCTTGCAGTCTGCCATCTTGTTCTTGCCGATCGTGACCGATCTCCCACCGCCCGCCCTAGTGCTGCTGCACGGCATGGTGGCGTTCTTGGTCACCATCAAGTTCAAGGCGGTGTGGCGGCGGACGGGCATTCAGGGGAAAACAGCGGCGGGCTGATGGAGCAGATTCTCGCCACCACGCTTCGCTCGGCCGCCCCCCTGGTGCTGGTGGCAACCGCAGGCGTCTTCGCCTTCCGGGCCGGGATCTTCCATTTGGGACTCGAAGGGCTGATGATCAGCGGCGCGTTCACAACCGTGGCCGTCGGCGATGCCACCGGTTCGGTGGAACTTGGGATTCTGGCCGCCGTAGGCGTCAACCTGGCCCTGTCTGCGCTGTACTGGTGGGTAATCGGTCCCCTCGGCGCCAACGTCATCATTGCCGGGCTGGGGCTCACTTCCATCGGCCTCGGCGGCACGGCCTTCGCCCTCGGCGCCATCTTTGACAAACGCGGCTCCATTTTCACCGACGTAGTGCTGCCCCGACCGGTGCGCGGGATCACCTCAGGGGCAGGGGTTATCGTCTCCGAGCTCTCGATCCTGGTATGGATCACACCGCTGATTGTGCTGGCCGCCTGGGTTGTGCTGCGGCGCAGCCGGTTCGGCCTGAGGCTTGCCGCAGTGGGCGAATACCCGTTCTCGGCCCGCTCTGCGGGCGTGAACCCTTCGATCGTCCGACTTCAAGCGTTGCTCATAGCCGGGGCGCTCTGTGCACTCGGCGGTGCCGAGCTGTCGGTAGGAGCTCTGCGCAACTTCACCGAGAACATGACTAACGGCCGAGGCTTCATCGCCTTTGTGGCCGTCATCTTCGGGGCATGGCACCCCATCGGAGCGGCCTTGGCCGGGTTGTTTTTCGGCTTCGCCGACGCCATCGGCATCCAATCGCAGATAAACATCACGGAGCGAGTTCCGCGCGAGTTCGTGCTAATGATCCCCTTCGTCATCACGATCTTCGCCGTGTGGCTGGGCGGGCTTTGGCGCCGCCGATCCCTGGAAGCCGAGGCCGGCTACGCCGAACTGCGAGAACCCGACTACTAGCTGAGCAGCCCCGTCAAGAGTGTGCCGCGATCCGCGTCCGACCGGCCATTGCCGCACACTCGCTGCACTCCGATAACCTGCTAGCAGATCGAAAGGGAGTGACCCTGGGTATGAACACGTTCAAGACATTTCTCCTGCTGGTGCTGATGGCGGCGCTGTTTGTGGCTGTCGGCGGTCTGTTGGGGGGCAGCGGCGGACTGGCCATCGGGATTGTCATCGCGGTGATCGTGGTGGGCGGTTCCTACTGGTTCAGCGACAAGCTGGCCATCGCCTCGGCCCGGGCCGTGCCGGTCACCCCGGAGCAGCTTCCCCAGTACCATGCCATCATGGAAGAACTCACGGCCAAGGCCCAGATTCCGATGCCCAAGCTGTACGTGAGCCCCAATCCCCAGCCCAACGCCTTCGCCACCGGCCGCAACCCCAAGCACGCCGCGGTGGCGGTTACCGAGGGGCTCATCAACCACTTGACCTGGGATGAGATCCGGGGTGTGCTGGCCCACGAACTGGCCCACATCCGCAATCGCGACATCCTCATCGGATCGGTGGCCGCCGCCATCGCCATGGCCATCACCTTCGCCTCCCGAATCGCAATTTGGGGCATGATCTTCTTCGGTGGAAGGGGCCGCGATAACGGCCCTGGAGAGTTAGTCGGCGTGATCTTGGCCGCAATTTTGGCCCCAATTGCCGCCTCGATGCTCCAAATGACCATCAGCCGCACCCGGGAATATCAAGCGGACGCATCGGCAGCCCGGCTCATCGGTGACGGCGAGCCGCTGGCCCGGGCACTGGAGAAGCTGAACGCCGCCTCCCAGCGCATACCGGTCAACGTGCCGGTGGAGCAGGCGTCGCACTACATCGTCAACCCGCTCACCGGCCGGGTCAGCTTCCGCAACCTGTTCAGCACCCACCCCCCCGCCGAGGAGCGCATCCGCCGCCTCCGGGCCGGCGAGTGGGTCCCCCAGGCGTACTAAGCCGTCAACCTCGCCCGGGGCCGGTCAGTCCCGGAAGTTCCCGAACTGCAAAGGGATAGCAAAGTCGGCCTCTTTGAGCGCAGCGATCACCTCTTGAAGCATGTCCCGCTTCTTGCCACTCACCCGTAGCTGACCGCCCTGGGTCTGCGAAGAGATCCCCTTCATGCCCAGATTCTTGATGAACTTGTTCAGCTCCCGGGCCTTGTCGGCTGAGATACCCGCGGCCAGTGCCGCCTCCTGGCGAACCGTCCCCCCGGCCGCGTCGGCCACCGGCCCATAGGTAACCCCCTTCAACGACACCTTGCGACGAACCAGCTTCTCCTCCAACACCTGGCGGGCCGCGGCCAGCCGGTCCTCGTTGGACGACCGCAACGTGATGACCCCCTCACCCAGCGCCACTTCGCTACCGGTGTTCTTGAAGTCGTAGCGGCTGTGTATCTCCCGAGCCGTCTGGTCCACCGCATTGCGGACCTCCTGCATGTCCAGCTCAGAAGAAACATCAAACGTCGGCATGGCCCGAACCTACCGCACCGCCACAGGTAATATTGATGTCAGGCTGCACGCCTACCGGAGATACTGTCATGCGTTCCAGTACACTGAATGTGCCGCAATCAACGGGAGAAGGCCATGCCGTCAGCGCCTGAAGCAGAGGTGTACCACATCACCGAAGAAGAGCTTGACGTGCTCATCGAAGAGACCCTTCATAATGCCGGGGTTGAGCTTGAGGAACTCCGCCGCCAGGCGCGTCTCGGCAGGTTCGAGTCCGAAAAGCTCCGGAGGACATGGTTCGTGGTCTCAGGTCTCGGCCGCGGCTGAATAGCGTCGAATCCCCGAATGACCGGGAGCCTTGAAAGCCAGGCGCGCCGCTTTGCCGACGAAGTCTCAGAACTGCTGAACAAGACGGTCACCCATGGCATTCGAGTCTCATCCTTGAAGACCGACAAAGGTCACGGAATCATCGGCAAGGGGATTACGAGTTCCAATCCAAACCCAGAACCAATCCCGATTTCACCCTCCAGTAGAAAGGCCGTCATCTTCCTCTACATGCAGCACTCATACGAGTTGGACCCCGAAGGTGTCTACCTGACCATGACCGAGAGCACTATGAGCCTCTACACATCGCCAGATATGGAAGACGACCAATTACTCCTCGGCGTTGACTATGCCCGCAATCCCGTTAACCAGTTTCCCAGCGCCCACCTCCACGTAGCCGGTCAGCGTGATGATCTAGACGCGGTCTACCTGGGAGACAGGCGCAAGACCCGCAAGCTCCGGGACCTCCACCTACCCGTGGGAGGCAAGCGCTTCCGTCCCAGCTTGGAAGACATTGTGGAGTTCATTATCACAGAAGAGATGGTCGATCCCCGGCCCGGTTGGGAGCAGGTGGTCCAAGAGCACAGAGCCCGGTGGGAGTCCATTCAGCTGAAAGCGGCAGTACGCCGGAATCAGGAAGATGCTGCTGCCGCCCTCAGAGAAGCCGGCTGGGAGATATCCCCACCCAGCGAGCTGAAATTCGAGTAGGGCGGTAATGATGCAGGCAAGTAGGGTTGTCCCTCGTTGGGTCGGTGCCCGAGCGGCCAAAGGGAACGGGCTGTAAACCCGTCGGCATTCGCCTTCGGAGGTTCAAATCCTCCCCGGCCCACTCAGTGACAGCTTTGTTCAGGCAACCTCGCTAGGACGCCATATCCCGTTTTCCATCGCGAACTTCTTGAGCTGCTTTGCCTTCCTGTCCATCTCGCTTCTGCCACAGATTCGGAGGTCGATATAAGCATGGCCGTACGGCACATCATCGACTTCAGAGTCGTCAATAGCACGAAGTCCGCAGTCTTCGATTTCGGCTACTGTGACAAAGCAGCTACCACTGTTGGGTTCAGATAGCGGGAATGGGCTTCCTCCGGCGAAAGAAGTGAATCCCTAGTCGTGGACGCAACCTTATTTCCGGGCTTGAATGCCTCTGACTTGATGGACCCGTCGGTGCGGAACCATCTGGGGTGTATCTGACGCCTCAGGCGTTCAGAAGAATCGGTGATTTCGGCTTCTCCAGCCTCCAGTTCGGGCCAACTCACCGCACTTGTGTGCCTATGAGGCCACCCAGCCAGTCCCTTAGGAACTTTCTGTCGACTCGGACACCTTCCTCATAAATGTGTTTATCCGTTGTCGCGTCCCATGAGGCGACCGTTGCATACTCGGACGAGTCGCCGAATTCGATGGACGCCTCAATCTCTCCCAGTGTCCATTCCATAGCAACGCCGCCGTCAACGGACGGAAACACATGTGGACAAGGCAATGCGTAGAACCGGAAAGCTGGCGTGAGGTTCCGGACTCCTTGGATCGCTTCCGGATTTGGCGCTCTACCTGCCTCTCCATCAGTGTCGTACCAGCCGTCTTCAAGCTCTTCGAGCCCTGCAATCTCCTGATGCAAGGCGCCGATGGGCGCAGACGACAATTGCTCACTCACCAGAGCATCGCCACGGCTTCTCCTGGTCATAGCGAAGGGAAACCAAAAATTGAACGCCGCAGGGGCCACAATTCTTAGGGGGCGCGAGATGGTCTCTAGATCCCACGGAAAGACCCCGCTCTCACAGTCGTCGACGGGGTGCGTTTCGACTAGGAGGCCCGCTGCTTGGCTGTTCATTGTTTTCGCCCCCATGTCTTGTGTGCTGATGGTGTTGTGAACGAAGCAAACCCTCGAACAATCCATTCGTGGGCGAGGTCCAAGAATTCGAGAGCGCCTTTCAGATCGGGCGTTGCCGCAACTCCTCTAGCTGCGAGATAGACCGCGAGGACGATTTCATCATCAACGCCTACAGGGCCTGCCTGAATGTCGAGCCACTCGCCCGGATCAGGAATGTGGAAGTGCAGGTAGGTGGCAGCAATCCCGGGGTCAGGAAGAAAGTCATCGCTCATGATGCCACCCCAAGGTGCCAGTATCTCGGCCGTGTCCTCAGGGCCTTGCCAGCCGCTCTCCGCACCGATGTGATTCACATAGAGCACTTGGCAGATGCCCGGCACCAACTGATCACCGACAGCACCGTCGAGTTTGTCCCATGTCTCTACGAAGAACTCCCGCAACGAAAGAAAACGAGGATACGTCTCCTCTGAATCCTCTTGAGTTCAATGAACCGCGAGGCGATCATGCTGTATCTGGACCACGCGACTGCCGCCGGGATTCGAAAGCCACAACCTAAGGTCTCCCGCTTCATCGTCTGACCGATCGAACGCGCCCGGTTCCAATCCCATCGTCGTCAGTACTGGACGCATTTCGAGGTCGTAGTCGGGCCAGGCAGCTGCGAGAACGTCCTCACCGGAAGCCTGGATGTCCAGCGATTCTTCGAACTGAACTGAGAGTGCTACCTCGATGACCGGCGGTCGCTCAAAGTCTGGCAGCTCAGACAGCGCCAAAGCAGAATCCTTTCGCTGCACGAACTGCGCACATGCGTTGACATGCTCGCACAGAGTCATTTGCAGAAGGTGGATTTACTAGTAGAGGCTACCACTCTCTGTCAAAATCCGTTACGGAGACTAGAGGCAAACACCCACACACGCGGTTGATGCCCCACTTGCCGCCCCAGCCTGTATCTCACCGAGGGTATCCAAGAAAGAGATAGCTTCTTCGAAGAGGACCGATATCGCCTCCCGCCTGTCTTCGGGTCTGTCAGTTTTTGTGGGTGCTCTCATGTGGTCATTGCACTTGTTTGGTTGATTGCCTCCAATGGTGTCATCCATTGGAGGACTCGTCGAGGTCGGCCGTTGGGCTCGGCGGCGATCTGGTCGAGTTCGTGTTGGGAGATCGGTGAGAGGTCGGTTCCTTTGGGCAGGTATTGGCGCAGCAGGCCGTTGGTGTTCTCGTTGGTGCCGCGCTGCCAGGGGCACGGGGGCCGGCAGAAGTAGATCGGGACACCGGTATCGGCGGTGATCTGGGCGTGATCGGCCATTTCCTTGCCCTGGATGCTCAGGTGAGGCTGCGTGCCAATCCGTCGGGCAGGCTTGGCAGTGCCGTGGTGAGCGCGGCGTGCGGCGAACCGGCCGTTCGGCCGTCGGGCAAGCGGACCAGCATGGTGAACCGGGTGGTCCGCTCGACCAGGGCGGCTGTCGCGGGGCGGCCGCCTTTGCCGATTATGAGATCGCCTTCCCAATGCCCCGGCGTCTTCCGGTCGTTGGCCTCTGCGGGCCGCCGGGCGATCGGCGCCGTGTCTTTGAGCGGGCCTCCCCGGCGGCGGCCGCCGTCGCGCGAGATCTCCCGAGCGATCGTCGAGCACGCCCGGCCCAAACGACGCCCGATCACCGCGCCCGGCTCGCCCCGGACGATCCCCCCTCAGCCACCGCCAGCCTCCCAACCGGCGAAACAACCACCGATTGAAACCGCCCACAAAATTCCCGACAGACCGCTTCCGCACAGCTTTCGACGATTCAGATCGGCTGTTCTTCGAGCAGATACAAGAAGACGGTGCGAACGACGAGAACATCAGTCAGACCGCCGAAGCCAACCCCTTCGAGAAGTTCGAGCTCGCCATCCGCCAAGAGCTGCCCAAGTTGATGATCGACCGCATGGCCGACAACGACGAAATCGTCAAACGCTGCCTCAACGACCCCGACTTCCAAGAAATTGTGTTCGCCGGCCTAGCCCGAGGCATCTACGAAACTGTCACCGCTCAATAGGGACAGAAGCGGGCACCTGTATATAGACATTTCAGCTGTATTTCAAGGGAGAATGTGTCACTGGGGTCGGTATAATTTCATTTATGGAATTTACGTTGAATCCCAGTACAGGCGGCGCTGACGCCGGCGTTGCTGGGGGTTTCGGGTTTCCGGACTATTCGGAGGCCGGCGCTTCGGAGCTGTTGGGTTTGAGGTTCCCCCTGTTGTCCGGTCACTTGGTTTATGCGGCTTGTTCTAGTCGGTGCCGATGGGCGGCCTCCCATTCTGTTGGGGTCAGGTAGTCGAGGGTCGAGTGGATTCTGCGGGTGTTGTAGCGGCCGATCC
>JAPOVT010000034.1 GCA_026708015.1 bacterium | reverse complement strand
GGCAGGCCAGTCAACCGGCAAGTCTCCGGCGGCCACGACCAGCGGGGTTCCCGCCGGGGCGATGATGAACGGCTCGCCCTGAACCGCACCCTCAACCAGCTTCGAGAGGTGGGTCTTGGCCTCATGCATGTTGTGGTGAGTGGCATAGCAGAGAGTCGATTGGTAGACATCCGAAAATAGAAGGTCTAAGTTAGCCCTATGGATACACCGCGCCTTGGAGGCACCACCTTCGTAGACATCTACGACTTCAAGCGCGATTCCCACGCGGCCAAGTACGTGGTTGAGTTGGATTGCCGACCTGAGGCCGCTGAACGGCTCTTTTGGTTGATCAACGATCCTGCGCACGAACAACGGCTGGTTGACGCGGAGATGAACGGCATGCCCGCCCTGGCCGGAGTTGCCCGGTTTCTGGAAGACGACCCGATAATCGGTGAAGTCCTCGAAACCGACCCGGCCAGCCTCCGCTTTCGCCAGACCCTCGGCGTGGCCATCAAGTTGAAGATGGCCAAGCTGGGCTGGCAGACCACCGGCAAGAAAGGTGCCGTCAGGGGGTCCCGCCACTTCACCAAAGCCGAGCGCTATGCCCAAGAGGAGCTCGATGATGATGCTTACCGAGAGCGCGCCCTCGCTGCTATGGAACGTGTGAGGAACATGGGCAGCAAGCGCGAGCAGGAAGAAACCGGGCGCTACCTGATGGAGGCCTTGGCGGAGACGCGCCGCGCTGAAGGCCGCCCCTTCTAGCAAGGCCTTTTGGTGTTGCTCGTTCTGGACAGCGGCCCGCTGGGGCTGCTGAGCGATCCGAAGATGAGCCCACATTCACAGCAAGTTGACGATTGGGCTACGGATCGACTGAGGGCCGGAGATCGGCTGGCCGTTCCCGAAATAGCCGACTACGAGATCAGGAGGGAGTTGCTGCGAGCCGGCAAGAAACCCGGCATCGCTCGACTCGACGAGTTATGCGCTGGCTACCTCTATTTGCCGCTCACCACACCGGTGATGCACGCCGCCGCCATGCTGTGGGCCGATGCCTGCAATGCCGGTGGCCCAACCGCTCACCCTCACGCTCTCGACGGGGACGTGATCCTCGCCGCCCAAGCCAGGAGCGCCCAGGCTGCCTACGGCCGCGAGACCGTGGTGGCCACCTCCAACGTCGAGCACCTCGCCCGCTACACCGACGCCCGCCTCTGGTCCGACATCTGAGTAGGCGTCAGCTACCCGAAAATCACTGCGTCGTAGCGGTTGGCGGCTTCGACGGGTCCGGTGAGGCGCAGGTAGATGGTAACGCTCACACCGCCAAACAATCGCAAGCTAGGGTTCAACACCTATGTCGCAACCCTCCACGCTCGGAGAGCTCAAAGAAGCCGGCTGGCAATCCGTCTCGGTCAAGCACGAGATCCGCCGTAACGCGATCGCACGCATAAGAGCCGGCGAAGACTTGTTCCCCGGCATCTGGGGCTATGAAGACACCGTCATCCCCCAGATGGAGACCGCCCTGCTAGCCGGCCACGACGTCATTTTCCTCGGCGAACGCGGTCAGGCCAAGACCCGGATGATCCGCCTGGTGTTAGACCTGCTCGACGAGTGGCTCCCCATCGTGGCCGGCTCCGAGGTGAATGACGACCCCTACAACCCAGTCTCCAAGCACGCCAAAGACGTGATCGCCGCTGAGGGCGACGACACCCCTCTGTCCTGGGTACACCGCAGCGAGCGCTACGGCGAGAAGCTGGCCACGCCCGACACCTCCATCGCCGACCTCATCGGCGAGGTCGATCCCATCAAAGTGGCCGAGGGCCGCTACCTCTCCGATGAGCTCACCATCCACTACGGCCTGGTGCCCCGCACCAACCGGGGGGTGTTCGCTATCAACGAGCTGCCCGATCTGGCTGAGCGCATCCAGGTGGGCCTGCTGAATGTGCTGGAGGAACGCGACGTGCAGATCCGGGGCCACAAGATTCGCCTGCCCTTGGACATCTTGCTGTTCGCCTCGGCCAATCCCGAGGACTACACCAACCGGGGCCGCATCATCACCCCGCTGAAGGACCGCTTCGGCGCCCAGATCCGCACCCACTACCCCACTGACGTGGACATCGAGATGGACATCACCGAGCAGGAGGCCACGATGCCCGAGGCCGACATGCCGGTGGTGATGCCCGACTTCATGGGCGAGGTGCTGGTATATCTCAGCCAGCTGGCCCGCCAGAGCCCCCACATCAACCAGCGCTCGGGGGTGTCGGTGCGGCTGACCGTGTCCAACTATGAGACGCTGGCCGCCGCGGCCATCCGGCGGGCGCTGCGCACCGGCGAGGCCTCTGCTGTGCCCCGGGTGACCGACTTGGACGCTCTCGACCCCTCTACTTTGGGCAAGATCGAGATCGAGACCATCGACGACGGTCGGGACGGCGAGATCGTGGACAACCTCCGCAAAGAGGCGGTCCGCCTGACCTTCAGGGATGCGGTGGACCACGACGTGCAGCACGAGGTGGTTGAAGCCTTCGAAGAGGGCCGGGTAGTCAACGCGGGAGACGACATCTCCTCGGTCGACTACGCCGCTCTGGTGGAAGATGTGCCGGCCTTCTCCAGCGCTCTGGCCGCTCTGGGCTATGAACCCGGCGACCTGGAGAACCCGGCACTGGTGGCCAGCGGCATCGAGTTCGTGCTGGAGGGCCTCCACCTCTCCAAGCGACTCAACAAGGAATCGGTGGCTGGCGCGGCCGTGTACCGGGGCAGGACCTAGCGGCAGGACCTAGCCGTCTCTTTCGATCCCCCGGATGCGGTCGCGCAGTGTGAAGGCGGCATCTTTGGGATTGCGGTCCCGATCGAAGAGGCCGCGGGCTGATGACCTGCCCAGGTTCCACTGGTAGCCGTCTACCGCGGTGTCGGCGAAGAACCCCACCACATTGATCCCGTCGGCCTTTGCCGCGTCGACCTGATCTAGCGTCCGACCGAGGAGCTGGTCGCGCCAGGTCTCGTCGGTGGTGGACACGCCGGTACCGGCTACCGCCAACGGCAGATCGCCCAGCATGTCGGCCAGACGGGCCAGCGCCCGGCCCAGCTCCTCGGGTTCGGGGGCCAGCCCCGAGTCATCGCACCGAGCGGTGACCGGATACGGACCAAGTCGGCCGTGCTGGTCCACGGCCGTCGGAGCGTCGAAGCACATGCCCACCACGTCGAGGGCCTCTCGGAATTCCTCGCGGGCCACCACCGGCCGATCGGGCACTGCGATCTCTCCGTCGGTCAGCGCCGAGGTCCAGCTCTGCCACAGCAGGCGGTCCCACCAGCCCTGCCAGGCAAAAGTGTCGGCCCGCTGGTCGGCGGCGAACACGGTGTGGAGGCCGAACACCCCCATGATCGGCTGGCTCCCGCTGCGGAGCAGTCGACAGGCCTCGAACATGGCCTCAAGCCCGTGCTGGGCCGCCTCCACACCGTCGGCAACGCTGCGCCGTCCCGGAGGGCGCAGGGCCAGAATGCGGCTCCGCACCGCCCAGCCCACCGGGTCCTCCACCGGCACCCAACCGGCCACCCGGTCGGAGAACCACTCGCCGCAGCGGTCCACCCATCGGGCCCACCACAGCGTCCGCCCCTGCCGGGTGCTCCAACCGCCCTCGTCGTCGGCAAACCACCCCGGCAGCGTGGTGTTCTGAAGCACCAGCCAAACTTGCAGCCCGGCGTCGCGGGCCGCGGCCAGCATGTCCAGATATCGGTCCACGGCGTCGTGGTCCAGCTTGCCGGGCTCGGGCTCCACCCGGGCCCACTCCACCGGAAGCCGGCAATGGGTGAAACCCCACTCGGCCAACAGCTCCAAGTCGGCCCGGAAGTCGATGCCGAATCCGCACCCCTCACCTGATCGGGGTGCCCGCCCCTCTCGCTCCCACACCGACCAGTCCGCCGCGGGGCTCACTCCCTCCAACGACACTGAGTCCGCGGTCCACCCCCAGGCGAACTCGTCGGCTCTATCGCTCTGGGGATCAGCCACCCTGTTCAGGATATTGATAGGGTAGGTTGACGGGATGCTTCGGAGATGGCGAAGGGCTCGTCGTCGTTCAGCCCACCGGGTGGCCTACTCCCGCTGGGACGGATCCCAGACCGGGTTCGACTTCTCCACCTCCGACCTGTTCGCCCAGATGAACGACGATCTCCTCTACCACGGAGACGTGAATGCCGCCCTACGACGGCTTCTCCAGCAGGGCTTCGAGGTCGATGGCCAGCAGGTGCAGGGGCTGCGGGAGATGATGGAGCAGCTCCGCCGTCAGCGCCAGGAGCGCCTAGAGCAGCACGACCTCGGCGGGGTCTACGACGACATCGCCCAGGAGCTGCGCGACGTGGTCGATATGGAGCATGACGCCCTCGACGACCTGGCTTCCTCAGCAGCCGAGTCGGGTGACGAGCGCCGGGCGGCCATCACCGAAGAGACCGTGGACCAGCGCCGGTTCCAACTCGACATGCTGCCCCCCGACCTGGCCGGCCAGATCAAAGAACTGGAGAACTACCAGTTCACCTCATCGGAGGCCCAGCAGCGGTTTGACGACCTAGTGGAGCAGCTCCGCCAGCAGCTCATGCAGAATTACGTCAACCAGATGACCGACGGCATGAACAACCTCTCCCCTGAGGACTTGGCCCGGGCCAAGGACATGATGGCTGAGCTGAACAGCCTGCTGGAGAAGCGCCAGATGGCCAATGACCAGCTTCCCGCCGACATCACCGATCCAGCCGAGCGCAACCGGATGCTGGACGAGAGCCTCCAATCCGACTTCGACAGCTTCATGGAGCGCTTCGGCGACTTCTTCCCCGAGAACCCCCGCACGCTGACCGAGCTGCTGGAAGTGATGGCCCGGCGCATGGCGGCCATGTCGGCCATGATGGCGTCGATGACGCCCGAGCAGCGGGCGCAGCTCCAGGGCTTGGCCGAGCAGCTTTTGCAGGACATGGACCTGCGCTGGCAGGTGGATCAGCTGTCACAGAACCTCCAGGCCATGTTCCCCGATGCCGGCTGGGACCGGTCTTACGACTTCAGCGGAGCCGATCCGCTCGACTTCGCCTCGGCGGCCCAGATGATGCAGGAACTAGGCGATCTAGACCAGATCGACAACCTGCTGCGGGGGGCCAACAACCCCGGAGCGCTGGCTGAGGTGGACATCGACCGAGCCCGAGAGCTGCTGGGAGACGAGGCGGCCCAGAGCCTCGAGCAAATGGCCGATCTGGCCAAGCGGCTGGAAGAGGCCGGATTGATCGAGAACCGGGAGGGGCGTCTGGAGCTCACCCCCCGGGCGATCCGCCAGATCGGCCAAAACGCCCTTTCGGACCTCTTCAAGAAACTCCAGCAAGACCGAGTGGGCCAGCACACTATGGAGATGTTCGGCGGGGGCCACGAGCGGGAGTACCATACCAAGCCCTACGAGTTCGGCGATCCCTTCAACCTGGACATCGAGCGAACTATCCGCAACGCCATCCAGCGCACCGGGGGCGGCACCCCGGTGGGGCTGTCACCCGACGACTTCGAGGTTGAGCGCACCGAGAACATCGTGAGGTCGTCCACCGTGCTGATGCTCGACCTGTCGCTGTCGATGCCGATGAGGGACAACTTCCTGCCGGCCAAGAAGGTGGCCATGGCCCTCCACTCCCTCATCAGCTCGCAGTACCCCCGGGACTTCCTGGGCATCGTGGGATTCAGCGAGGTCGCCCGGGAGGTCAAGCCCGAGCAGCTTCCCGAGGTGTCGTGGGATTTCGTGTACGGCACCAACATGCAGCACGGGTTCATGCTGGCCCGCCAGATGCTGGCCCGACACAGCGGCACCAAACAGATCATCATGGTCACCGACGGGGAGCCCACCGCCCATGTGGACGATGACGGTAGGCCCTTCTTCTCCTACCCCCCGGCTCGGGTGACGGTGGAGAAGACCCTGGAGCAAGTGATGCGGGCCACCCGGGAGGGCATTCGCATCAACACGTTCATGTTGGACGCCACCTCCTACCTCACCAACTTCATCGAGCAGATCTCGAAGATGAACGGGGGACGGGCATTCTTCACCACGCCGGAGACCCTGGGCGATTACGTGCTGGTGGATTTCGTGGAGCACAAGCGCAAGCTTTTGGGCGGCCGCCCCCTCTAGGGCGGCCTGGGAAATTATTGGCGGATTGAGAAATTTCTTCTTGCGTTTGGCGCAGTTCCATGCCAAGGTTACGTTATTGAAATTACAAGCACGTTGTTTCCTATCCCCCGGCCGATCAGGCCGAAGGCGGGAGGCAGCGGGCAGGGGGCGACACTTTCCAATTCCAGGAGGGCGCAATGAAACTGGTGGAGACGACTGCGAAACCTTCGCAGACCGACGATGACGGACGGGCGTGGCAAGCGCTGGCCAACTGCCTGGGGGTGGACCCCGACCTGTTCTTTCCCGAGCGGGGGGCATCCACCCGTGAGGCCAAGGAGGTCTGCCGGGCCTGCGTTGTGCGCGAGGAGTGCTTGGAGTACGCCATTGTGAACGGCGAGAAGTTCGGTATTTGGGGTGGCATGAGCGAGCGGGAGCGGCGCCGGGTCCGCCGGGCCCGGGGACTCACCCGAGTTCGGGAGCCACTGAAAGCGGTGGCCGATACCTCTGGTGCCTGAGTCGAGCTGATTCCCGCGTGACGCACACCCCGCGGTTTCGGGGTAGCCTGAGCCTATGAATCTTGGCGCTACGGAGTTGATCATCGTGTTGGTCATCCTGCTCGTGCTGTTTGGCGGAGCCAAGCTTCCCAAGCTGGCCCGCTCGCTGGGCCGAGCCCAGAAAGAGTTCAAAGAGGGCGTCACCGAGGGCACGAAAACCGAAGAGAACACTGAAGAAAAGCCCAAAGACGCCTAGCATCCCCCCCTGATGTCAGAAAATACCTCTGATGAGCTGGTCATGTCGTTGGGCACGCTTTGTGTCAATCCCTTCGAGTTGTCTTTCGACCAGTTGGAGTCGTCTTTAGCTGCCACCGCTGACGCGGGCTACACCGGAATCAGCATTTGGCCCTTCGTACTGGGAATGGCTGGTGTCGACACGCCCTGGTTGGTCGACCGACTTCAAGAGCTTGAGCTAACCCATCCGGTGGCCGAAGCTACCTTTGGCTGGCTGAACCCCGACTGTGACGCGGCCGCGGCCGAGGTTGCCAATCTGAGCGAGTATGCCAACGCCGTGGGCAGCCGGGAATTGGTGGCGGTCACGATGGAGGCCACGCTGCCGCCCATGGACGATGTTGTGTCCCGCTTCTGCACCCTGTGCCAATCAGCAGCGGAAGCTGGGTTGAAAGTGAGCATGGAGTTTCTGCCCTGGACTGGCATACCCGACTTGGCCACCGCGTGGGAGATCATCGAGCGGGCCGACTGCGACAACAGCGGCATCATGGTCGACACATGGCATTGGTTCCGCCAACCCGGCGGCCCCAACCCCGATCTGCTGCGCCAGATTCCCGCCGAAAAGCTGCGGGTAGTTCAGCTCTGCGATGCTGCCGCTGAGCTGCCCGGCGACATGGACGTCGCCACCGAGACAATGACTGCCCGCCTGCTCCCCGGCGATGGTGCAGTCGACTTTGCCGAGGTCCTCGGTATCATCACCGGGTCTGGTGCCACTCCGATTTGGTTCCCCGAGGTTTTCAGCACCCCTCTGGCCGCGGCCGGTCCCCAGACCATGGCCCCCCAAGTGCTGGACGCTTCCCGATCAGTAATGCCATAGAGCCCGATTGGGGCGGCCTCACGCCGCGGCTTGGCGCAGCAACCGGCGGCGTTGTCGCTCGGAGCGCCCGCCCCACACTCCGTGCTTAATTCGGTTGCACAGCGCGTAGGCCAGGCAAGCATCCTGCACCAGGCACTCCTGGCAGATTCTCTTGGCTTTTTCCACCCCGAGCCCATCGCTCGGGAAGAAGACGTCGGGCGACTCATCGACGCACCTGCCGTAAGCCATCCAGCTCTCGCTCATGGGACCTCCATCGGTTACATGCCCCCGCATGTATGACGCCCCACCGCAGCCAAAAGTTCCCTCCGAAGAGGAATTTCAAGAGCTATCGGCCGTCCGGTCGTCATCATAGCGGTGGATTTGATGCCAGGGGAGTCGCCCAGGCGCTGAACGAAAGAGCGCATTCGGGATATAGCCGGGCGGCGGCTAGACTGGTACGGCCCCATTTCCCACAGGAGCAGCAAAATGACTGACACCATGGATGCCCTGCCCGAGCCGCCAGCAGGGAACGTCAAGGTGGTTTACATGGGACCAGTAGCGCCCCACTGGGACTTCATGTCCGATTTCGGCGATACCGGCCACATCGAGCAATTCAAGGCCCGGGCCGAGGCTCGCCTGTTGCTGCTCCCCCCCCACGATCCGCAGTTCCGCCGGAACCGGGAGCGGATCAACCGGGACGCCGAGCGGGAGAACCTGCTCATTGAGTGGGATTTGGGATACGACGAAGAGGAAGAGGAGAGCGAAGCGGACGAGGGGTAGACCCGTGAGCAGTGGGACATGATTGCGGAATCCATCGACACCGAGGCTGAGTCTGGTCGATTCATCAACCGCGAGCTGTCCTGGCTGGAATTCAACAGCCGCGTTCTGGCCCAAGCCGAGGATCCCTCGATACCCCTGTTGGAGCGGGTCAAGTTTTGCGGCATATGGAGCTCCAACCTCGATGAGTTCTTCCAGGTTCGGGTGGCCGGCCTCAAAGACCAGCTGGCCGGCCAGTTCACCGGCACCACGCCCGACGGGCGCACCGCGGCCCAGCAGCTCCACGAGATCCGCATCGAAGTGGACGACCAGATGGACCGGGCCGCCCGGTGCCTGGGCGGACTGACCGCCGAATTGGCCGACGCCGGCATCGAGATATTGAACTGGGACGACCTGGACGACGAGGACCGCAAGTTCCTCTCCGGCGAGTTCGACGACCGCATCTATCCGGTGCTCACCCCATTGGCGGTGGACCTCGGCCATCCGTTCCCCTATATCTCCAATCTGTCGTTGAGCTTGGGCGTGCTGATGATCGACCCGGCCGACGGCCACCAGCGGTTTGCCCGCCTCAAGGTCCCGGCCACTTTCGGACGCTTCATCCAGCTCCCCGACGAGCATCGGTTCGTGCCCGTCGAACAAGTGGTGGCCGCCCACCTCCCGACGCTGTTCCCAGGCATGGAGATCACCGAGACGGTGGCCTTCCGGGTGACCCGCAACGCCGACCTGGCCGTTGACGAGGGCGAGGCCCAAGACCTGCTGGCCGCGGTGGAGGTCGAACTTCGCCGCCGCCGGTTCCGCAGCGTGGTCCGCCTGGAGGTGGAGCACCTGGTGTCGTCGGAGATCCGCAACCTGCTCATCGAAGAGCTCGACATCGAGCGCGCCGACGTGTACGAGGTGGACACCCTGTTGGAGCTGTCCAGCCTGTGGGACCTGTTTGCCGTGGACCGGCCCGATCTCAAGAACCCGTCGTGGCAGCCGGTCAATCCCCTGCCTTCCAAGGCGCCGGGGGACCAGCCGATCGACCTGTTCGCCCGCATCCGCGAAGGCGACATCTTGGTCCACCACCCGTACGATTCCTTCACCGCCACCGTGCAGGAGTTCATCTGGCAGGCGGCCAACGATCCCAAGGTGTTGGCCATCAAGCTCACCTTGTACCGGACCTCGGGCGACAGCCCGATCGTGCGATCGCTCATTCGAGCAGCCGAGAGCGGCAAGCAGGTGGCGGTGGTGGTGGAGCTCAAGGCTCGCTTCGACGAGGAGGCCAACATCGAGTGGGCCCGCCGGTTGGAGCAGGCTGGCGTGCATGTGGCCTACGGGCTGGTGGGTCTCAAGGTCCACGCCAAGACTTGCCTAGTGGTTCGAGAGGAGGCCGACGGTGTGCGCCGCTACTGCCACATCGGCACCGGGAACTACAACTCCATCACCGCCCGGGTGTACACCGACTTGGGGCTGTTCACCGCCGATCCCGAAGTCGGGGTCGATCTGACTCAACTGTTCAATTCGCTCACCGGCTACGGCCGCGACATCCAATTCCGCCGCTTGGTGCCTGCGCCCCAGGGCCTGCGCCCGACGGTGACGGAGCTGATCCGCAATGAGGCGGCCCGCGGCTCCGAGGGTCGGATCATCATGAAGATGAACAGCCTGGCCGATGCCGAGATGGTCGAAGCCCTGTATGAGGCCTCCCAGGCCGGGGTGGAAATCGATCTGATTGTGCGGGCTATCTGCTGTCTGCGCCCCGGTGTGCCCGGAATGTCCGACACCATCAGGGTCCGCTCCCTCATCGGGCGCTACTTGGAGCACAGCCGCATCTACTACTTCGGCAACGGCGAGGACATTGGTGCCCCGGCCTACTACATAGGGTCGGCCGACCTCATGCCCCGGAACCTCAACCGCCGTATCGAGGCTCTGGTGGCGGTGGTCAACCCGGACCTGCGCTGTCGGCTTGACCAGGTGCTGGAGTTCAATCTCAGAGACGATGAATTGGCCTGGGATCTGAGGTCCGACGGCAGTTGGCAGCGAGTTCCCTCCAGCACGGGATTCGATGCCCACACCGCTTTCGAGCGCCTGGTGGCCGGCCCCGCGTCCTAACAGAGTGTTCTATTAGTCCCTGGGGTATCCGCAATTTCGGCGGGTTCACGCCCTACCGTTATATTTCGTGCGTTTCGGATCGGTAGCGGTCATCCTCGGCGGCGGAGGTCTAGTCACCCGCCACAACGACGGGGAGTTAGAAGTTCTGATGGTCCATCGACCCAAGCACCTCGACTGGTCGTTGCCCGCGGGCAAGCTTGATCCGGGTGAGACCTTGGCCGAGTGCGCGCTGCGCGAAGTACACGAGGAAACCGGCTATGTCTGTGAGTTGGGTAGAGAGCTGGGCATGGTTGACTACACCAATCGCCGGGGCCGGACCCGCCAGGTGCACTACTGGGAAATGGACGCGATTTCCGGAAGCTTCACTCCCAATCCCGAGGTGGACGCCATCGACTGGGTGCCGGTAGTGGAGTCGTTGAACTACTTCACCAACGAGCGCGACCTCAAGATGGTGAGCGCGTTCTTGGCCTTGGTGGGTGACAGCGTTTTGGCCTGATCGCGGCCTCTCCAAAGATTCCTTGCCTGTTCACCTTCCGTTCAGACAGGCGCGACTAGCCGGCAATCCCACTGGCCTACCGTCTTGGCCACTAAGTGGTGGGTTTCAAGGGAGAATGGTTGCGGCGTCTGAGATTCGTCATGCCAATCATTGGAATTGTGGCGGTGTTAGCTCTGGTAGCCGGGGCGTGCAGTCGCGGCAGTGGCCAAGGTGTCGGCAGCGGCATCACCGGACGGGTGACGATCTCGGGTTCTTCGACGGTGGAGCCGATTTCGGTGCGGGTGGCGGAGTTGTTCGAAGATGTGGAGTCCGGAGTGGCAGTGACGGTCGACGGCCCGGGCACCGGAGACGGATTCAAGCTGTTCTGCGCCGGGGAGACCGATATTTCCGATGCTTCTCGTCCGATCAAGGACAAGGAAATCGCCGAGTGCGCGGAAGCGGGAATCGAATTTGTCGAGTTGCGGGTGGCCATTGACGGCATCGCGGTCATGACCAACGAGAACAACCCTGTGGGTTGTGTGAGCTTTGCCGACATCTATGCGCTGGTGGGCCCCGAGTCCACCGGATTCAAGAGATGGACGGATGCGCAGGCTCTGGCCTCGGAGTTGGGATCGTCCTCCACGCTGCCCGATGGATCGCTGGACGTCTACGGCCCGGGCGAGGAGTCGGGCACATTCGACAGCTTCGTTGAGATCGTGCTGGAGCACATTGCCGACGAGCGAGGCCAGGACGCCACCACTCGGCCCGACTACAACGCCAATGCCGATGACAACGTGATCATTCAAGGGCTGCAATCCAGCGACAGCAGTCTCGGCTGGGTCGGGTATGCCTTTACCGCCAACGTTCAAGGCGTGAAGTTGCTAGACGTAGACGGTGGCGATGGTTGCAAGGCCGCAAGCCCTGGTGCAATCGCCACCGGGGAATATCCGGTGGCCCGGTCGCTCTACATCTACGTGAACAAGGCCAAGGCTGAAGCCAGTCCAGCGGTGACCTCCTTTGTGGACTTCTACTTGAGCGATGGGGGCTTGGGCACCGCGGTCAGCGACGTCAAGTACGTGAACCTCACTGAAGAAGACAGGATGGCATCTCGAGCTGAATGGTCAGCCCGATGACAGACACCGGGAGGCTCACCGTCGAATCCCTGAGGGCCAACCCTCGGCAGGCCCGCAAGGAGCAGGTGATTCGCTATTCGCTTGGAGCCACCGCGCTGGTGTCCATATTGATATCTGTGCTCATCATCTGGTCGCTGTTCTCTGAGGCTTGGACGTTCATGGTCGAAGTGAACTGGGGCTCGGTTTGGGACATCGGCTGGTTCCCCCGCCGGGGCATCTACGACATCAAAACCCTGCTGGTGGCCAGTTTTATCATCACCGGCATCGCCATGATCGTGGCCACTCCACTGGGATTGGGCGCGGCCATTTACCTGTCGGAATATGCCCGGCCGGGTATTCGCCGCACGCTCAAGCCCATCTTGGAGATTTTGGCCGGGATCCCCAGCGTGGTTCTCGGTTTCTTCGCCTTGGAGTGGATTGCCCCCAACGTGGTCAAGACCCTCTTCAACGGGCCGGCGGCTGGCTCGCTGCTCGCCTCGGGCATCGGAGTAGGGATCCTCATCATTCCACTGGTGGCGTCCATCTCCGAAGACGCCATGAATGCGGTGCCGATGTCGTTGCGGGAGGCATCATCTGGTTTGGGGGCTCGCAAGATGACCACCACCGTCCGGGTGGTGATCCCGGCCGCGATCTCCGGGCTGGTGGCCTCGTTCATCTTGGCCGTATCCCGAGCCTTGGGTGAGACCATGGTGGTATTTCTGGCCGGGGGTGCATCCCAGACCGCCACCTACACCGACAGCGCTCTAGACGGAAGCCTCCCCATGACGGCGGCCATGGCCTCACTGGCCCGGGGCACCGACAACGTGGTGGGCGAAGGTCTCACCTTCCAGAGCCTCTTCTTTGTGGGCCTCGTGTTATTTGTGATGACCTTCGGGTTGAACATCGTGGCCAACCGGTTCGTCCAGCGGGTGCGGGAGCAGTACTGATGGCGGTCGGCAAGCTGGTTGGCCCTCGCACCAGCAAAATGATGGTGCAGGCCATGGAGCGTCGGGCATGGGACATCAGAGGCCGGGTGTTCCAGGCCACCTTGTTGCTTACCTTGGCGATCTCGCTCTTCATTCTCGGCGTGCTGATTGTGGACGTCGTAGTGGATGCCTGGGGCGTGCTCACTGGCCGCCCCGGCGGGTTCTTGAACGGGACCATGCGGTCGGTCTCGCACGACCACAAGCTGGGGGTTCACCAGGCTTTGGTGGGCACATTCTGGATCGCGGTGTTTGTGGCCGTGCTGGCCTTCCCATTCGGCATTGGCGCGGCCATCTGGTTGGAGGAGTACGCCCCCAAAAGTCGGTTCACCCGGTTCATCGAGTTGAACATACGCAATCTCGCTGGGGTTCCTTCGATCGTGTACGGCTTGCTCGGCTTGTTCTTGTTCGTGAAGAGCATGGGCGATCTCACCGGCGGCAAGTCCATCGCGTCGGCAGGCATCACCCTGGCCATCTTGGTGCTGCCCATCGTGATCATCACCGCTCAGGAGGCCATCCGGGCGGTCCCGCAAGGACTCAAAGAGGGGGCCTACGGTGTGGGCGCCACCAAGTGGACCATGATCCGCAGCCAGGTGCTGCCCTACGCAGCACCGGGCATATTGACCGGGACGCTGCTGTCCATGTCCCGGGGTATCGGCGAAGCCGCCCCGATTCTCCTTGTCGGCGCGGTCACCGGTCGCCTGGGCACAGATCCGGCATTCCTGGACTTCAGCGCTATCAACGCCGAGCACTTCATGGCCATGCCCGTGATCATCGTGGAGTGGGTGCAGAACTCGGGCCGCGATCCGGGCTTCGCCGAAGCCGCCGCCGCTGCCATCGTGGTGCTGCTGGTATTCGTTATCCTGATGAATGCGGCGGCCATCTTGATGCGGAACCACTTCGAAAAGAAGAGAGGGTGATTCGTGACAGCAGTCTCTGGAAGTATGGCCACTGAAATGGCAGAGCAGGAAGCCTCTCCCCGTCTCGGTTTGGACCTGGACCGAATTGGGCAAGCCGCTGCTCTCGACACCGCCGGTGCCCCGGTTTTCGAGGTAGAAGACCTCAACGTGTTTTACGGTGACTTTCTTGCCGTTCAGGGAGCCACCTTCACGGTGTACGAGCACGAGATCACCGCCATGATCGGCCCTTCGGGCTGTGGCAAGACCACGGTGCTGCGCTGCTTCAACCGGATGAATGATCTCATCCCCATCGCCCGCGTCGAGGGCCGGGTGGACTTCCGCAACGTGTCCATTTACGACTCCCGGGTTGATCCGGTGGAGGTCCGCCGTCGCATTGGCATGGTGTTCCAAAAGCCCAACCCGTTCCCCAAGTCGATCTACGACAACATCGCTTTCGGCCCCCGGGTCACCGGGATGGCCAAAAAGAAGGGCGATTTGGATGAGATCGTGGAGCGGTCGCTGGGTCGGGCTGCTCTGTGGGACGAGGTGAAGGACCGGCTGAAGGACTCTGCTCTGGGGCTGTCCGGCGGACAGCAGCAGCGCCTGTGCATTGCCCGGGCCATCGCCGTCGATCCCGATGTGCTGCTGATGGACGAGCCGTGCTCAGCTCTCGACCCCATCGCCACCACCCGCATCGAGGACCTGATGCAGGAGATCAAGGACGACTACACCATCGTGATCGTCACCCACAACATGCAGCAGGCCGCCCGGATCAGCAATCGCACGGCGTTCTTCACTGCTCAACTCGATTCCACCACCGACCAGCGGTGCGGGTTGCTGGTGGAATACGACCGCACCGAGACCATCTTCTCGAATCCCTCCGACGAGCGGACCGAGAACTACGTCACCGGGCGGTTCGGCTGAGCTCTGGTCCGGAGCCCGAGGTGGGAGAGCTGCGCAAGTCCTTCCACGAGGAACTGGACGAGATCCAGGCGGGCATCGTACGCATGGCCGCGCTGGTCACCGAGGCCGTTCCCCGGGCCACCGAGTCGCTGCTGGAATCCAACTTGGAGCTGGCCCAGCAGCTCATCACCTCAGATGACGAGCTCGACTATCTGTCGGTACACCTCGAAGAGCGATGCCATCAGGTGCTGGCCCTTCAGTCGCCCATGGCCGGCGACCTGCGGGCCCTCAGCACCGCTCTTCGGCTGAACGCCGAGTTGGAGCGGTCGGGCGATTTGGCGGTCAACATTGCCAAGGCCACCCGGCGCATTTACGGCACCCACTACGACGCCACCCTTCGGGGCTTGCTGGTGAGGATGAGTGAGGAGGCGTGCCGGCTGGTGCGACTGGCCATCGACTCCTATGTCGACCGCAACGCTGGGTTGGCCGCGGCCCTCGACGACATCGACGACCAACTAGACGGCCTGAACCGCGACTGCGTTCAGGCCGTGTTCCAAGCCCACAACGACGGCACCATCGATCTTCAAGCCGCCGTTCAGCTCTGTCTGATCAGCCGGTACTACGAGCGCATCGGCGACCATGCGGTCAACATCGGGGAGCGGGTGGTGTACATGGTCACGGGATGGCTTCCCGAGCACACCGGGTCGGCCCGATTGAAGGACCGACAGCACTACCAACCCGAAGATACCGAAGAGGAGTGATCATGGCGTTGCTGATCGCCTCTAGCCCGCGGCAAGGGGTGTTCGGATGATCGTCGCCCTCGTTGTGGTGGCCGCCGCGGTGGGCTTGGTCGTAGTCGGGGCGGTGGCGTGGCGTGAGCACCGGCACTTTGTCGACGCCGAGGAGAGCAGACGCCGCGACGACGAAATACACCGTCGCCAAGAGGACGAGGTTGCGGAAAGCGAGACCCGACTGCGTCTGTCATTGGATGCCATCACCCAAGGGGTGGTGATGGCCGATGCCGACGGCACCGTGTTGTATCGCAATCCCTACTCCCAGCCGTTCACTGAAGCTCGCCACGGGGAGGCACTCGTGGAGGCTGCGGTGTCCGAGCTGCTGGCCGAAGCGGCCCAAGGCCGGGCGGTTGAGCGAGAAGTCGAGCTGTTCGGCCCGCCTCGCCAATGCCTTTTCGTCAGTGCCATGCCGTTGCGGTTCGAGGGCAAGGACTACGGATCGGTGGCCCTCATCGACGACATCACCGAGCCCCAGCGGCTGGATGCCATGCGCCGGGATTTTGTGGCCAACATCAGCCACGAGCTCAGAACCCCGATGGGCGCACTCAGCTTGCTGGCCGAAACGCTGGCTGGAGAGACCGATCTCGAGGTGGCCTCCCGGTTGGCGGTGAGGGTACAGGCGGAGGCCATCCGGCTGTCCGACATCATGGACGACTTGCTGGAGCTCAGCCGGATCGAGAGCAACAAGGCCTCGGAGCGGGCACCGGTTGCCATCCAGCATGTGATCAGCGACGCCCTCTCCCGGGCCAAGCCCACCGCAGAAGAGAAGGACGTTCCCATCGAAACTGCTCTCCCCGCGCTGGATTTGGTGGTCCGGGCAGACCGCCGCCAACTCACCTCTGCGGTGTTCAACCTGTTGGACAACGCGGTCAAATACTCCGAGGCCACTCGCCCGGTCAGGGTCACAACCCGGTTGGAAGGCAATTGGGTTGAGGTGGAGGTGCGCGACCAGGGATACGGCATTCCGCTGCGCCACCAAGAGCGGATCTTCGAGCGCTTTTATCAGGTGGACCGCTCCCGAGGGCAGACCGATGGCGGCGTTGGGCTGGGCCTGGCCATCGTGCGCCATGTGGCCACCAACCATGGGGGCGAGGTCCGGGTGGAGTCCACGGAGGGGGAGGGCTCTTCGTTCACGCTGTCAGTGCCCATCGGAGCACAAGCATGAGCGGGTCGGCCAGGGTCCTCATCGTCGAAGACGAGGAGTCCTTTGTCGAGGCGCTGACCGTGGGCCTGACCCGCGAGGGATTCACCGTGAATGTCGCCCGCGACGGCAAAGAGGCCCTCGATCTGTTCAACTCCTACTCCCCTGACATCGTGTTGCTCGACGTGATGCTGCCTTTGGTGTCCGGGGTTGATGTCTGCCGCCAGATCCGGGCCCGCTCCCAGGTGCCCATCATCATGGTCACGGCCAAGGGCGAGGAGATCGACGCGGTGGTGGGTTTGGAGGTGGGGGCCGACGACTACGTGACAAAGCCCTATCGACTGCGCGAGCTGATTTCCCGAATGCGGTCGCTGCTACGGCGAGCCCGATGGAGGGCGGAGAGCAACACATTTCGGGGAGGGGTCATCGAAGTGGGCGATGTGGCGGTCGACCCCGAGCGCCATGAGGTATTCGTGCGGGGGCAGCCGATCGAGCTGCCGCTGAAGGAATTCGACCTGTTGGAGCTGCTGTTGACCAACGCGGGGCGGGTGTTGACCCGGGATGCGCTGATCGACCAGGTATGGGGCAGCGACTATGTGGGCGACACCAAGACGCTGGACGTCCACGTCAAGCGGCTTCGGTCCAAGATTGAGAACGACCCCTCCAACCCCTGCCGTATTGTGACCATCCGCGGTCTGGGCTACAAGTACGCCACCGGCCTCCCGGCAGAGTCCGCGCCGCCATAGTCTCTCTAGTGTGATCAATACCCCGTTCTTGCGGCTGGTACGGGTTCATGCCCTCGGGGCCGCGGGCGATGCCATGGTCACCGTCGCCTTGGCCGGGTCGCTCTTCTTTTCAATCGACCCCAGCGCGGCCCGGTTCCGGGTGACCCTCTATCTGCTATTGACGATGGCCCCGTTTGCGGTGGTCGGGCCGCTGATAGGGCCGGCCCTGGACCGCTTCCGGGGCGGGCGCCGTCCCATGATCTTCGCCATCAACGCGGGTCGGGCATTCTTCGCATTCCTGATGATCTCCAATATGGACTCGCTGCTGCTGTTCCCCCTGTCCTTCGCCATGTTGATCCTCCAGAAGAGCTATGGGGTGGCCAAAGCCTCCATGGTGCCCCTCATACTGCGGAATGAAGAGCAATTCGTCGGAGGCAATGCCCGATTGGCGCTGGTGGGCAGTGTTTGCGGGTTCATCGGAGCGGCTCCGGCGTTGTTGGCCAACTGGCTGGGAGGGCCTTCGTGGGCGGTGGGGATGGCCATGGTGGTTTACATCCTGTGCGCCCTGTCCTGCCTATCGCTTCCCCCCGGCCGAGTGGCGCCCAAATCTTCTGGTGACGACGAGTCGAGCAAGCTCCGCACCGTGGGCATCCGCAAGGCCGCGTCGGCCACCGGCACTCTGCGGGGCATCGTCGGGTTCACGACCTTTTTGGCCGCGTTCGCCCTGCGAGGCGGAGCCGACGACGTGAACCTCTCCGGGATGGGCAAGGCATTCGGAGCCGGCATCCGCCACGCCCTGCAAGGCGATGTGGCTTCTGACGCCAGCCCCGCGTGGAAGCTGGGGCTGGTGGCCGCCGCCTTAGTCTGCGGGTTCTTGGTCGGCTCGCTTCTGGCCCCCAAACTGCGGGACCGGATTCGCGAGGAGGTGATCATCGCCAGCGCGCTGTTGGCCCTGTTCCTGGTCGGCCTGGTGGCCGCGTGGGGCGGGGGCTACGGATCAACCCTGCTGCTTGCCCTCGGAGTGGGCGTCACCGCCAGTGCCGGCAAGCTCTCCTTCGACTCCATAGTGCAGCGCGACGCCGAGGGCGCCGACCACGGCCGCTCGTTCGCCATATTTGAGACCCGCTTCCAGATCTTCTGGGTGGTGGGCGCGCTCATCCCCGTGGTCATCCCCATTTCTGCCCGCATCGGCTTCATCCTCATTGCGGTTGCCGCCGCGGCCGCCGCGGTGTTCTTCTGGCTGCGGCCCGCGCCGAGCGGTCCGTCTAATCAGGCAGGTCGATCCGGGCCAGCCACAGGCCCGGAGCATCAACCTCAGCGGGCGTAGGCAGTTCTCTCTCCGATTGCCACAGCCGAGCCAGACCATCGGTTCCCGCCCGCTCCAACACGCCGCTGGCGAAGGCCGATCCGCGGTCGTACTGGTCTTGGGTGAGTTCGAGACCGAACATCCTCTCAATGAAGCGATCGGCCTGGTCGGCCGTCACCCGCCGCCGTCTCAGCGCTTCGCTCAGGCGTTGGTAGGAGCCGATGAGCCCGCGTCCGATGCTGTCCATGGTCCAGTCGACATAGCCGGCGATCACTGTGACCAACGCCGTGATCTGCGGCAGCAGAATCCGCTGGGCCGGTGATTGGATAGCCCCCAGGATGATCTCGGGATCGCCCAGCACCGACTGGATGTCGCCCATGGACTCGGGATTGGCGAAGTCCAGTTCGCTCAGCCGGCTCTCCAGCGCCGCCGGATCGGCCTCGAAGCCGCGGACGTAGTCGGCCAGCAGCTCATCGAGGCGCCGGCTCACATGGGGGATCGAGAGCACTGCATGGTGGGTCAGCTCGCTCAGACACACCCAAAGCCGCAGGTCGGAGGCATCCAGGCTCCACTCGTCGGCCAAGGCGTCCATGTTGGCCGGTACCACCATCAGCGTCGAGCCGCCCCGGGGAATGGGTAGGTCGTACTGGCCCATGCTCCGACGGGCGAGGTTGCCCACCATGCTGCCCGCGGTCATGCTGAGCATGACCGGGCCGATCATCTTCATGATCTGGCCGAACATGGCCTGGGCGGGGTCGAAAGAGGCCTCTTCCGCACCCACCCGGCCCGACACGTCTCCGATGGGCTCCAGCAGATGCTGATAGGCCTCCAGCGTGGCAGTGGCCCATTGTGTGCGGTTCACCGGCACGATCGTGGCCGCCTGGCCGTCGCGGGTGGTGGACAAGCCGGTGGCGTTGGCCACCTGGAGCTCCGCCACCCGCCCCAACTCCTCTAGCGCGATGCGGTCGGACGGGTCGACATTGGGCTCAGACTGTCCTTCGGTGGCCACTGCCACCGCGAACTGGCGCGCCGTCTCCCAAGTGGAGGAGGCCTGCTGGGAGAAGAGCTTGCCCAGGTCACCGAAAATCGGCATTCCCTTGAAGGGGTTGAACTCCTCAGGTGAGTCGGGATCGCTCACGCTGTGAGGTTACCGCCATTTCCTGAATTTCCGATTGGTTGACCGTTGATCGGAGTGATTCGATGGGAGCGTCGCGGTTTACACTCAGTCTGTGAACCCGCCTGAAGCCGCTGAGACGTGGGTTGGACTGAGCGATGCCCCGCTGCCGTTGGACCAGGTATATGCATGGGTGGGGCGACCCGACTGCGGTGGCATCGTGGTGTTCAGCGGGACGGCCCGCGACCACTCCGAGGGCCGGCCGGGGGTGACCGTGCTGGAATACGAAGCCTACGAAGAGCAGGTGGTCCCCCGCTTGGAGGCGCTGGTCGACGAAGCCCGGGTCCGGTGGCCGGATATCGGTCGGGTGGCGCTCCTGCATCGCGTGGGCCGGGTGGAGATCGGCGATTCGGCGGTGGTGGCCGCGGTCTCCGCCCCCCACCGCGAAGAGGCGTTTGCCGCCGCCCGATTCTGTATCGACGCTCTGAAGGCCACAATCCCCATTTGGAAGAAGGAGGCTTGGCAAGGAGGCGAGAGCTGGGGCTTGGAGGCTCAGCACATCTCAGACGCCGAGACCCTCCTTCCTTCGGGCGAGTCGGTCAGCTGATCCATGGCTCGAGACCTGGCTATCGATCTGGGCACGGCCAACACTCTGGTGTATGCCCGTGGCCAGGGGATCATCCTGAATGAGCCCTCGGTCATCGCGTTGAACCGCAGGTCCAACGAAGTGCTGGCCATGGGGCGCGAAGCGTGGCAGATGATCGGTCGGACGCCCGCCCACATCGTTGCCGTGCGCCCGCTGCGCAAAGGGGCCATCACCGATTTCGAGGTGACCCAGCGCATGATCCGCCTGTTGCTGATGGACGCAGGCGTCAATCGGTTCAGCCGGCCCAAGGTGGTGATCTGCGTGCCCTCGGCGATCACCGCGGTGGAGCGCCGGGCGGTGGTCGAGGCCGCCCGACGAGCAGGAGCGGCCGAGACCCGGCTCATCGAGCAGCCCTTGGCCGCGGCCATCGGGGCGTCGCTGCCCATCCACGAGCCCATCGGCAACATGGTGGTGGACATCGGAGGAGGGACCAGCGAGACGGCGCTGATCTCCATGGGCGGGGTGATCTCCCTCAAGGCCATTCGAGTGGGCTCATTCGATATCGACGCCGCCATCCAGTCCTACGTGCGCCGGGAATTCGGCATCGCCATCGGAGAGCGCACCGCCGAAGAGGTGAAGATCACCATAGGTTCGGCGGCCTACGTACCCGGCGAGTGCAGTGCCGAGGTTCGAGGCCGCAATCTCATGAACGGCCTGCCGGAGACCGTCGTCTTGTCGCCCTTCGAGGTGCGCACCGCGATTGCTGAGGTAGTGACCGCCGTGGTGGACGCCGTGGTGGACTGCTTGGTGGAAGCACCGCCTGAGCTGTCTCAAGACGTGATCACCCGCGGTATTCACTTGGTGGGCGGCGGTTCGCTCTTGCGGGGCTTGGCCGACCGGCTGTCTCAGGCCGCCGAGGTCCCGGTCAGCCTGGTCGACGCTCCACTGGAGTCGGTGGTAATGGGAGCAGGCCGCTGCCTGGAGTCCTTCGAGGATGTCCAGGCGATGTTCATGGAGTGATTTGGGTTCATGGAGTGATTTGGGGCCTAGTCGGGGTTGGCTAGCAACTCGGCGGCGTCTCTTGTCTGCCAATCCCGATCCTGGGAGGCCCGATGGAGGGCCGCTTCCACATTGGGACCGTCAAAGGGAGCTAGGGCCAGCACCGCCCGGCGGCGCACGGCCACCCGGTCGGTGGTGGCCGCCAGTATGGCGTCGAGTCCCTCTGGGTGGCCGATGGCCCCGAGCGCAGCGACGGCTGCCTCCCGCACCAAGGGGTTTGAGTGGCCGGTGGCCAACTCCCCCAACCGGGCCACGGTGTCGAGATCTACCGAGCCTCGCTCTCCGCAAGCCCAGGCGGCAGTCTCCATCACTTCGTCGCACGGATCGTCCAAGAGGAGAGCGGGCGTCACCGTCGGGCGCCCAACAGTCAATGCGGCGGCTCGCAGCCGCACCTTCGGAGACGGGTCGTCCAGCGCGTCCTGCAACTCGGCGTCGGTCAGCGCTCCCATCCGGTCCAAGGCGCCGAGAGCCGATGCCCGCACACTGGGGTCTTCGCTGTTTGTAGCGGCCCTCGCCGTGTTCACATCGCCAACGTGACCGGCGATGACCGCATCGCGTCGGCGCAGTTCTTGGGGGTTTTCTTTGGGTTCGGTCACACCAGCGTTTCCAACGCGATCGTGAAGCCGATGAAGAAGAGCCCCACCACCATGGTCAGGCCTGCTCCCATCAAAAAGACCACAAACAACAGGCCGACACCGGCCCGCAACCGCTGCCACCATCGAAACCGGGCCCCTTCTCCATAGTCGGCCCGATAGGAGGCCAACACATCCCGCTCGGCCCGGGCCTCGCGCCATGCCAACCACTTGCGCTGCCACCCGCTCTTCAGCGTTGCCCAAGTATCGTCGGAGAGGGAAACCCGAATGCGCGACCAGTTGACCACAGAGTCCTCCAGGATAGTTCCACCCACCGAAGATCGAGTGCCGCTGTGACCCGCGACTCCGCATCTTCTACTGAGCCAGTGCCAGTACCGGTGCCGCGTGCTGAGGCGTCGTCGTGGTGGCGGCGCAACGTGGCCTGGCTGGTGCCGGTGGGCGTGGTTCTCTTACTGATGTTGATCACCTCGTTGGTGTTCACATTCTGGCGAACCGATCAAGTGGCAGTGCGCCCCGGATCGGTGGAAGAAGTGCCGTCGCGAGTGACGGTGTCGGGCACCGACATCTACCCGCCCAACAGCGAGATTTCCCTGGTCACCGTGCTGGTCAGCCAGCGACTGACCATCTGGCAGCGGATCGGGGCTGAATTCGAGTCAGGGGTTGACATAGAGCCCGAGCGAACCTTTATTGGCGACGGCACCCGCAGTGAGCTTCGCCGGCTCAACGAGATGAGGATGGAGACCTCCCAGCACACAGCCGTCGTGGTGGCGCTGGAGCACTTGGGTTACGAGATCCCCCGCCACGCCTCGGGGGTCATCGTGTCTGAGACCCTGGCAGGGGCGCCCGCCGCGGAAGTCTTGGAACGAGGCGACGTGATCGTGGGCATCGACGGCGTTCCGGTAGGCGATTTGAGGGACTTGGCCGAAATATTGGCCCTTCGCGAAGCAGGGCAGATGGTGGAGTTGGACGTGGAGCGGGCCGACGACGGCACAGTGAAGTCGGTGATGCTAGAACTCATCGAGTCTTCCGACGAGCCCGGCCGAGCGCTTATCGGCGTGGGGGCGCGAGAGCGAACCGACTTGGGTGAGCTACCGGTGGAGATAGAGGTCGACAGCGGAACGATCGGCGGGCCGTCGGCCGGGTTGGCCCTTACCATCGGCATCATCGACCTCCTGACTCCCGGAGAGCTCACCGGCGGACAGCAGGTGGCGGCCACCGGCACGATCTCATTTGACGGCTCGGTGGGTGCCATCGGCGAGGTGGACCAGAAGGCCATCGCGGCGGACAGGGCCGGTGTCGACCTGTTCTTGGTCCCTGTTCCCAACCTGGGCGACGCCCTCGACCACGTCAGCGGCGACATGCGGGTTGTGGGTGTGGGGACCCTCCAAGAGGCGTTGGACGCATTGGCTGAGGTCTGAGAACACTACGATTTCGGCAATGGCCGAGCACTCTTCTGCTGAGACTCCCTTTGAGCGGATTAACCCTGATCAGGTGTCCGGCCACAGCTTTGCCGTCACCCGCAAGGGTTTCGACAAGGGGCAGGTGCAGGCCTACTTGGTGTCAGTGGGCAACCAGATCAAAGCCGGCCAGCAGCAGATACGAGACCTTCGAGAGCAGGTTACCCAGGCAGAGGATGAGCCCGAGGGGGAATCCGAGTTCAGCTCAGATGGCGTCAAGCTGCTCGACAGCGATGTGGAGGCATCTCGGCGGCAGACCCAGACCGAGGCCGGAGAGATGGCCACCCGGGCTCGTCGGCTGGCTGAACAGCTCCAGATCACGGTGGCGGAGCTGCGATCTCAGCAAGAACTCTCGGGGGCCGAAGAGCTCGCCGAACTGTTGGAGCAGGCGTACGAGCTGGCCCAAGCGGTGGCCGGGATGCTTCAGGAAGCCCGAGATCAGGCAGAGGCCGAAGTCGAGCACGGCCGGGATCAAGGAAGGGAGATCGTGGAGCAGGCCAAGGCTCTCCGGCTCACTGTGCTGCGGGACATGGCCCGCCGCCGCCAAGCGGCCCGAGCCCAAGTCGAGCGGCTTCGCGCCGGGCGCGACAAGCTCATTTCGATTTTGAGCGAGGCCCGCTCCTCCATCGACCAGTCCATTGATTCGGCCAAGCTGTCGTTGGCCGAGGCCAAAGTCTTGGCCGATGCTGCCGCCCGCCGAGTAGAGGACGAGACCCAGCCCACCGACTTGGCCCTGCTCTCAGAGCTGGACGACGCCGAGAAGGTGGGAATGATCCCCGAACCCGACTCGACTTCCGACACACCGGCCCAACCGGTGCCCGCCGCGGAGCGGGAGGTGAATGAAGATCTCGGAGTCCAAGAAGGCGTGACTCTGCTGTCCCCCACCGACCGCGATCCGGTCGAGGCTGCGGCCGAGCACCCCGCGGTAGTCGGCGCAGACGAAAGCCATGACGTTGACATCATTTTCGCCCGACTTCGTTCCCAGAGTGGCCAGCCTCAAGAAGATCGCGAAACCGCGCCGGACGCTGCCGAAGCTCCAGTCGGCAAGGACTAACCTCCACTCGATATGCGAAATCCCGGAGATGTGTTCAGGCCGCGCCCGCCATCTCGGCCGCGCTTCTCGCGGCGGTCCAAGATCATCGCCGCGCTCATCCTGGTGGTATTGCTGGCCGCCATCTTGTCGTTGCGGGGCACGGCCCGCATGTGGACCGACTACCTGTGGTTCGACTCTCTCGGTCACGGGGATGTCTGGACCGAGATCTTGGTCTACAAGATCGTCTTGTCGGTCATCTTCATCGCCGCCTTCTTCCTCCTCATGTACTCCAACCTGGCAATTGCCGACCGGTTGGCGCCCCAAACCCGCCCGCCGGGTCCTGAAGAGGAGCTGATACGCCACTATCACGACGCGGTTGGCCATCGCCGGCGGCTGGTAAGCGTGGTGATTGCCATCTTGTTCGCCCTTATCGTGGGCGGCAGCACCGGGGGAGAGTGGCAGAAGGCCATGCTGTTCTTCAACAGCGTGGATTTCGGTGTCGATGATCCTCAGTTCGACCGTGACATCGGCTTCTACGTTTTCCAACTGCCGTTCATCCAGTTCCTAATCAGCTGGTTCTTCCGGGCCCTCATCATCGTGGCCGTCATCACCGCCATTGCCCATTACGTGAACGGCGGCATCCGGGTGCAGACCACCGGGCAGCGGGTGACTCCTCAGGTGAAGGTCCACCTGTCGGTTCTGCTGGCTTTGATCGCCCTGGTTCGGGCCGTGGGCTACTACTACGACCGGTTCGGCCTCAACTTCTCCTCTCGGGGACCGGTGGACGGCGCCACCTTCACCGACGTCAACGCCCAGTTGCCCGCCATCAACCTGCTGCTGCTGATCTCGGTGCTGTCCGCCGTCTTGCTGGTTATCAACATATGGCAGCGGGGCTGGGTGCTGCCGGTGACCGCGGTGGGCTTGTGGATGGTGGTGGCCATCGTCATGGGCGCGATATATCCCGCCATCATCCAGCGATTCCAGGTTGAGCCGGAGGAGTCCAAGAAAGAGGCGCAATACATCTCTCGCAACATTAAGGCCACCCGCCACGCCTTGGGATTCGACAAAGTTCCCGGTGACGAGAACACCAAGGACAACGTCGACACCCGCGAGTTTCGTTTCGACACCACGATCACCCCCGAGGAGCTGGCGGCCAGTCCCAGTGTGCGCAATATTCGGCTTCTGGATCCCGATGTGGTGCCCAACGCCTTCCAAGTGGAGCAATCCGAGCGCACGTTTTATTCCTTCAACGGCGAAGTCGATGTGGACCGCTATGTGATCGACGACCAGATAACCGAGGTGGTGATCGGCGCCCGCCAGCTCAACGTGGCCGACATCCCCCAGCAGTCTTGGGAGGGTCGTCACGTCCAGTACACCCATGGGTACGGCGTGGCGGTGGCGCCGGTGAACTCGGTTACCACCCAGGGTTCTCCCGATTTTGTGGTTGGCAACGTCCCGGTGGAGCCCAGCGCCGAGCTCACCCGGCCCCAGCTCTACATAGGCGAGAACCTCACCGGCTACGCCATCGTCGGGGCCTCGATTTCCGAGGTGGACTACACCCAGGACAACGAGACCGTTACCTTCGAATACGACGGTGAGGACGGTGTGGGCATCGGGAGCTTCTTCCGCCAAGCGGCATTCGCCCTGCGCTTCGGCGACATCAACCCGCTGATCTCCGGTTTCGTTCAGGACGATTCCCGGATCATCTTCAATAGGGATCTGCGTCTCCGAGTGCAGAACCTGGCCCCGTTCTTGGAGTTGGACGCCGATCCCTATCCGGTGGTCTCAGACGGGCGGGTGTTCTACATCGTGGACGCCTACACCACCAGCGACCGGTATCCCTACGGCCAGCGACCGGACGTGAGCGACCTGTCGGCGGATAGCGGGCTGCGCAAGCGGTTCAACTATGTACGCAACTCCGTCAAGGTGGTGGTGGACGCCTTCGACGGCACCACCACCTTCTACGTGATCGACCCTGACGATCCCATAATCCAGGCTTGGAGGAAGATCTTCCCCGGGCTGTTCCAAGACTTCGACCAGATGCCCGCCGACCTTCAGGACCACCTGCGCTACCCCGAGGACCTGTTCCGGGTGCAGACCTCAATGTGGGCCCGCTATTTCATCGACGAAGACGAGCCAGAGACCTTCTACGCCAACTCGGTGACGTGGGCAGTAGCCCAGGATCCGGGCACCCGGATCACCGCCCGGACGTTCTTGGACGAGGTGACCGAGGCCATCGCCGCCGAGGAGACGGCCACGGCCACGGCCACCCGTCAGCTTGAGCGGAGAATCCGGCCGTTCTACCAACTCCTCCAGCTTCCCGAAGAGGACGACGTGGACTTCGTGATCTTCCGGACCTTTGTCCCCATATCAGGAGCGGGTGACGAGGAAGATGAGCGCAAGGAATTGACCGCGTTCATGGTTGCCAAGAGCGACTTCGATGCCAATGAGGACGAAAACGAGTACGGCCAATTGGTGGTGTACACCGTGCCGGGCACCAGCATTCCCGGCCCCAGCATCGTGGACGCCAAGATCCAGGCCGACACTGAGATTGCCGATGCCTTTACCCAGCTGAACCAGCAGGGCTCCACCGTGCTCCAGGGGAATCTACTGATGATTCCGGTGGGCGACTCGCTGCTGTTCGTGCGCCCCGTGTATGTGCAGGCCACCGGGGCGACCGAGTTGCCCCAGGTGAAGCAGGTGATCGCCGGTATTGGAAACGACGACGATTTCGTGCTCCGCATCCGCCCGACCTTGGATGAGGCATTGGCCGCTCTCTCTGATCCCGACGGGTTCTCGGTGCTCCCCACTCAGCCGGCGACTCCAGAACAGGGCGACGCTCAGCCCGCACCCACCGCCGCGCCGTCGCCTTCAGAAGCAGAGCCCACCGACGCTGAGCCCATCGACGCAGACAGCCGTCGAGCCCTGACCGAGCTCATCTCCGAGTTGCGGACAACCCAAGACTCCATTGACGAGGACCGCCGCCGCCTCGACGGTCTCATCGAGGAGTTGGAGTCTTTGCTGAACTCCTCCGGCGGCTGAGCACCAAGAAGCGGCTACTCCACCAGGATGTTGTTGGGCCGGGGGGTGCCCTGGGCTTCGAGCATGAAGTAATAGCCCATCAGCACGGTTTGGCCGTCGGTGATGCTCTCGATGTTGCCGTCGGCGTCCATGTTCAGGTTGGCGCCCCAAATGGCGAAGAAAACCTCGGTGGTCTCGGTGTTGTCGTCGGGGGTGTACAGGGTGTGGATCGAGCCGGCTGGCTCATAGAGGAACGACCCGGCCCGGTTCAGGAAATCGCTCTCTTTGTAGCCCCAGGCCCCGGCGCTGGTGTAGGCGAACACCTGACCGGTGTGCTTGTGGGTCTGCACCGAGTAGCCCGGCGGGAACTGGTTCTTGATCACCCACAGCCCCTCGCTCTCTTTGATTTGGAGCACCTTGAGCCCGATGCCGTCTTCGCCGTAGGCCCAGGGGAGATCGTCTTCGCCGATGTGCTGGGCGGTGGGGGCAACCATCATGTCGAGCATGGAGGAATCTTACGCCCCTGCCTTGCTACCCGCCCTAGCCCCTTAGTCGATCTCGGTACGGGTGAGGCGCCACGAGGTGTAGATCATCCCGGCTAGGCCGACGGCCAGTGGAACGATATACGACGCCAGCGTGGAGCGGTCGGCCAGCCGCATGCTCACGTCAGTGGCGTCGGAGAGGATGCTCATGGGGTAGCTGCGCACCGACAAACGGGCGAACCAGTCACCCAATCGGGACAGAAGCAGCTCCCAGATGGCGATATAGCCCAAGCCGACCAGCAGCGACCGTTTGAATCGAAGCCCGAGAGCCAAGAAAAGCCCGGAGTAGGCGAACACCGCCAGTGCGGTCGCCACCGCGGTGGCGACCAGGAGATCGCTGACGCCGGTAATGGCCGCGGCCACGGTCATCACCGCCACCACAATGAGACCAACCACGCTGATCACCGCCGCGAAAGCTGCGGTGGCGACGGTGTGGCGGGGAACCGGCCGCAGCCACACGTACACCAGGGTGCGGTCTTCCACCAGATTTCCCAGCGCGGCCGAGCCCAGTGCCAAGGCGATGAACGGGGCGAAGATGTTGGTGCCGAACGTGCCCATGCTCCTGGTGGCGACTTCCACCGGGTCGTCGGCTGCTCGGGCCACGAATGCAAGAAGGATGGCCACGCCGCTCAGCCCGGCCAATGCCAGCAGCCGGCCAGTGCTGATTTGGCTGCGAATCACGACCCGGTAGATGTGGGTGTTCACTGGTTCTCCCAATGCGTTGTCACTGGCCCACCAGGTATCGGAAGACGCTTTCCAAGTCGTCATCGAGCGGGCGCAGCTCCAGCAGCGAGGCATCTTGATCGCGGGCTGCTGGGGCTACTGCTCGGCGGAAGGCGGCCGGATCGGTTGTGTCCACCACCACGGCCTCGGTCCCTTCCAATCGGCACCCAGAAATAACGCCGCGGTCTAACAGAGCAATGGCCAGCGCTCGGGGCTGATCGGTGCGGATGCTGATGCGCAGCGGCCGGTCGTCCATCAGGTTGCGGATCTCGCGGAAGTCGCCCTCGGCGGCCAGGCGCCCCTGGGCGATCACCAGCACCCGAGAGCCAAACCGCTCCACCTCATCGAGAACGTGGCTGGACACGATCACGCATTTGCCTTCCGACCCCAGCCGGTGGAATAGCTGGATCATTTCCCGCCTCTGTCGGGGATCGAGGCCGGTGAGGGGCTCGTCGAGGGCGATCACCAGAGGATCGTGGACAATGGCCTGGGCCAACTTGATGCGCTGGCGCATGCCCTTGGAATAGGTGGACAGCTTTCGGGGATCGTCGGGATCGAGCTCCACCGTCTGGATAGCTCTGCGGGCCGCCTCTACCGGGTTGTCAACGTGGTGCAATTGGGCGGCCAGTTCCACAAACTCTCGACCGCTCAGGTAGTCGAGCAGCGATTCCTGCTGGGGGGCCATGCCGATACGGCCCAGAACGGCGACATCGGCGCGGGGGTTCAGACCCAGCACGGTCACTGAACCGTTGGAGGGCTTGGCCAAGCCGCACATCATCCGCAGCATGGTGGACTTGCCCGCACCGTTGGGGCCCAGCAGGGCGGTAACCCCGGCGCCGATGGAGAAGCTCACGTCGGAAACCGCCACCAAGTCGCCGAACCACTTGGACACGCTGGTGGCCTGCACCATGGGTGGAGGCGCGGCCAGTTGGCTCATCCGTTAACCTCGATCCGCTGATAGCGCCAGCGGGCGAAGACACTGAAGGCAACGATGAGCCCGATGAGGGTCAGGTATATCGCCCAAGTATCCACTTGATTGAGAGGTGGCCCCTCGGGGTCGACTTGTCCAAAAATGCGGAAGACGGCCTCGAAGGGCAGGCCGATCAAGTTGAATAGCGCATAGGAGTCGCCCAGTTCAGCGCCCTGGGCAAGCCCGTCGCCTACTGCCGAGCTGGCCAGCAGACCGACAAAGATGCCCACGCTGGCCAGAGCACGCCGGCTGGTGAGGCTGGACATCGCCAGCGACAGTGCAGTCCAGAAAACGGCCACAGCAGTGCCCGACGCCAAGATTCGGCCAAGTTCTATCAGCCATCCGGTCACCCCGTTTGGCCCTGCGTCAGCCAGCGTGTAGGCGATCAGCATCAGCAGCGGGGGCCCCAGGGTCATCGTGCCCAAGACAGCCGCGACGGCCGCGAACTTGGCCGCCAGATAGGTGTCCCGATTCAGCGGCGACGCCAAGTACAGCCCCAGCATGCCGCTCCGTCGATCGGTGCATACCGCCTCTGGGGCGACGAATGCCGTGAACAGAAAGAGAGCACCAGTGATGAACCCGTAGTAGTCGGCGGTGGAATCAAGCCCCAGTTCTTCGCCTCGAGGGAGGAAGGCGGCGATACCGATGAACACGATGGCGGGTATGAACGCGATCAGCAGAGTGAGTGCAGGGAGAACCTTCTGCCAATTGGACCGCTTCAGGCCCAGCACCCGCTGCACGGTGTGGTAGCTCAAGTTCATCATGGCCCGCCGAGTGCCGTGGCGTAGCCCGCCGTAGGCCAGATATCCCCGATCGTGGATGCGGGCCTCGGTCATTGGGAGGCCTCGATGAACACGTCTTCGAGCGTGGTACGGCGGGGCTCCAGCCGACGCAGCCCCAGGTCCAGATCGGCTACCAGATCCCGAATCAGATCGGCCGCGGAGTCGACACCGGTCACCGTGAGGATGTGGCCGTCGACGGCTGCCTCTGCGCCCCGAGCAGTCAACGCCGCCGCCAGAGGTTGGGGATCGGAGTCCAGCTCCACTTTGATTCCGGCGGTAACCGACCCCATCTCTTGGAGACTGCCGCTGTGGCCCACCACACCATTGGTCAAGATCACCACCGAGTCGCACACCCGCTCCACTTCCTCCAACAGGTGCGAAGACAACAGGATGTCGATACCGAATTCGCTGCCCACTCGGCGGATGAGGGCCAGCATGTCATCGCGCTGCACCGGGTCGAGGCCGTCGGTGGGCTCGTCGAGCAGCAGCAGGTCGGGATCGTGGGCCAGAGCCTGGGCCATTTTCACCCGCTGGCGCTGGCCGGTGGACATGGTGCCGACGGGGCGGAACCGCTCCTCGCCCAGCCCCACCTGCCACAGGGCGTCGCTGGCCCGCTCGGTGGCCGCCCGTCGGGGCAGGCCGTGGAGTTGGGCAACGTGGCGCACCAGGTCGGCGGCCTGCACGTCGCCGGGCAAGTCGTGGTGCTCGGGGGCGTAGCCCAGCCGGGCTCGCAGTTCAGGCCCGCTCTGGTCGGGGTCGACTCCCAGCACATTGAGCGTGCCGCCTTGGCGAGGGCGCAGCCCCAGCACCAGCCCCATGAACGTGCTCTTGCCGGCGCCGTTGGGCCCCAGAAGCCCGGTGATGCCCCGCCCAATCTCGCAGTCCAGCCCTTGGAGAACGTGATTCGATCCGTAGCTCTTCTGCACTCCTCGAGCGGAGATCACGATGTCGGACACTGGGCGAAACCCTATCGGTGCTCTGACCCTGTTAGGTCGTCGGGGGTGGGGAAGTGGCAGGCCACCGGGTGTCCTACCCCCAAGTCCAACAACTCCGGGTCGTATTCGGCGCAAATCGACTGGGCTTTCCAGCACCGGGTGCGGAATCGGCAGCCCGATGGAGGGTCTGCCGGATTGGGCGCATCGCCCTCGAGCACTATTCGCCGCCGCTGGCGCTCTCGGGGCGGATTGGGGACGGGTACCGCCGACAGCAGTGCCTGGGTGTAGGGGTGGGCGGGAAGCTCGTAGACCTCCTGCGCGGTGCCGATTTCCACGATCCGTCCCAGGTACATGACCGCAACCCGATCAGAAATGTGGTGGACCACCGACAAGTCATGGGCCACAAACAGGAAGGTGAGGTCCAGCTTCTCCTGAAGGTCTTCCAGCAGATTCAGAACCCCGGCCTGCACGCTCACATCCAGGGCCGATACCGGCTCGTCCAGAATCAACAGATCGGGCGAGAGAGCCAGGGCCCGAGCGATGCCTATGCGCTGGCGCTGCCCCCCAGAGAATTCGTGGGGGTAGCGATTGCCGTGTTCGGGGTTCAGGCCCACCAGTTCCAATAGTTCTGCTACCCGATCGCGGATGTCGTTGTCCGTGCGATGGACCCGGAGGGGTTCGGAGATGATCGACGAGACCGTCATCCGGGGGTCCAGTGAAGCCATTGGATCTTGGAAGACGATCTGCATGGCCCGGCGACGGTTCCGCATCTGCCGCCGGTCCAGCGATGCCAAATCCGCTCCGTCGAAAATCACCGATCCCGATGTGGGCTCAGTGAGCCGGAGGATGCAGCGGGCCACGGTGGACTTTCCCGAGCCGGACTCGCCGACCAGCCCCAATGTCTCCCCCTTGTCGATGTGCAGCGACACTCCGTTGACGGCCTGGACCGTGCCCACCACCTTTCGTCGGGGGCCCTTGGCTCGAATGGGAAAGTCCTTGAACAGTTCCCTCACCAGCAAGAGGGCGGTGTCAGACGGCGTGTATTGGGGATGCCGGGGGAATGTTCGGCCGAGCGGCTCAAGCTGAATCTCCACCGCAGTCGCAGGCTCGGCCCGCGCTTGGAATTCATCGGTGCGGATGCAGGCCGAGGACTGTCCGTGCTCACCTACCGCCTTCAGATCGGGCACCTCTTGGGTGCAGGTATCGGTAGACCAGTCGCAGCGGGGTGCGAAGGCGCAGCCCGGCGGTGGGGCCAGCATCGATGGCGTGGTGCCGTCAATGGGGGTGAGCCGCCGGTTCACCGCCGAGTCCAGTCGGGGAATCGAGGCCAACAGCCCGGCGGTGTAGGGGTGGGTTGGCCGGGCGAACACCGGGTCTACCGGGCCGGTCTCGGCCAGCCGCCCGGCGTACATAACCGCCAGTCGGTGGGCGGTTCTGGCCACTATGCCGAGGTCATGGGTGATGATGACCAAAGCTGAGCCCGTGGCCTGGCGGGCCCGCTCCAGCACTTCCAGCACCTGGGCCTGGATGGTGACGTCGAGGGCGGTAGTGGGCTCATCCGCGATCAGCAGATCGGGGTCGTTAGCGATGGCCATGGCGATCATGGCCCGCTGGCGCATCCCTCCCGACAGCTCGTGGGGATAGGAGTCCACCCGCTGGGGAGCATTGGGGATGCCCACCAGATCGAGCAGCTCGACTGCTTTCGACCGGGCGATGGCCGCCTTGGTCCGCTGGTGGATGCGAACCCCTTCGGCGATCTGGGCTCCGACGGTCATAACCGGGTTCAGCGAGGTCATCGGATCTTGAAACACCATGGAGATGGCCGAACCCCGAAGTCGCTCGAGTTCCTTGTCGGTCATGGCCAGCACGTCGCGGCCTCGATAGAAAACCGATCCGCTCACCTGTGCGTTGGGTGGCAGCAGCCCCAATGCCGCCATCACGCTCACCGACTTGCCCGAGCCCGACTCGCCACCAATGGCCAGCACTTCGTTCTCATAGACGTCCCAGCTCACCCCCCGCACCGCTTGCACGTTTCCGTCGGGAGTGGGGAATGTCACCTCCAGGTTCCGCACCGACAGCACCGGGGCCTCTGCTCTGGTCTCGGTCATCGCCTCTGCTCCCGGCGGGGGTCGAGCGCGTCGCGCAGGCCGTCGCCCACGAAGTTCACGCACAGCACCAGCAGCACCAGCACCGCCCCCGGCAGATAGAACAGCCACCACCGGGTGCGGGCGGCGTCGCGGCCCTCGTCCACCAGCGATCCCAGCGAAACCTCGGGGGGCTGGATGCCGAAGCCCAAGAAGGCCAGCGCTGTCTCCAACAGGATGGCAGTGGCCACCGTGAGGGTGGCGTACACGATGATCGAGCTCATGGCGTTGGGGATGAGGTGGCGGAAGATGATGCGGGTATTCGACGCGCCCAGGGCCTCGGCCGCTTCGATGTACTCCTTCTCCCGAATGGAGAACACCTCGCCCCGCACCACCCGGGCTAGCGGCGCCCACAGGAAAAGGCCGATCACCACGGCCACGAACATGAGGGAGCTGCCCCCGCTGGCCCGAGTGCGGGTGCCCAACACCATGAGCACCGGAAGCAGGGGAAGGATGAGCAGAAAGTCCACCAATAGCCCCAGAGCGCTGTCCACCCGGCCCCGGAACCACCCTTGCACTGCACCCAGAACCGACCCCAGCACGGTGGCGATTCCCGCCACCACCAAGCTGACGTGGACCGATATTCGCAAACCCCGCATCGACTGGGCGAACATGTCGTGGCCGATGGTGTCGGTGCCGAACCAGTGGTCGGCCGACGGCCCTTGCGATAAATCGGGCGACAGGTCTTTGTAGCCCCAGCCGGTGAGCGGCTCGGCCAAGTAGCTGAACAGATAGGCCACCATCAGCACGACGGCCGCGGCCACGGCCAGCCGGTGGGCGAGAAAGCGGCGAAGCACCAGCCGCCATTGAGAGCGGGCCTCCGTCTCGACTGGGGCGTCGGCGAACACGTTGGCGGGAATGTCAGCCATCTCGCACCCGCGGATCCAGGAAGCCGTAGGTGCTCCGATTCGGGACGGATTCAGCCATCTCGCACCCTCGGATCCAGAAGGCCATAAGTCAGATCGGTCAGCAGGTTCACGATGATTACCGAGATGCCCACTGCCAACAGCCACCCCTGGGTCACGGCTACATCGCCGTTGAGCAGGGAGTCGAGGAACAGGCGGCCCATGCCCTTCCAGTTGAACACCACCTCGGTGACCACGGTGCCGCCGATGAGGGTGCCGAAGGTGAGCCCGGTGTAGCTCACTACGGGCAGCAGGGCGTTGCGCAGGGCATGGTGGGTGATGACTCGCCGCCGGGGGACCCCTTTGGCTCGGGCGGTTCGGATGTAGTCGCTCTCCAGCACATCGAGCATGGCCGAGCGCTGGAACCGGCTGGTGGCGGCCAGTTGGATGGCGATGAGGGTGAGCGCGGGGAGGATGATGTGCCCGGCCCGGTCGGCCCACGTGCCCCAGAAATCGGCATCGAGCCGGGGCGATTGCTCGCCGATGGTGAAGAAGATCCGCCGGCCCCACCAGTCGTTGAACCGGATGCCCAAGTCTTTGAGCAACGCTCCGAGCCAGAAAACGGGCATGGCGAAGAAGAGGAAGGCGAAGAAGGTGGAGATGTTGTCGAACTTCCCGTACTGGCGCATCGCGCTCACCACCCCTACCGCCACGCCCAGGATCACCGATATGACGGTGGCGGCGATGACCAATCGCAAGGTGACCGGTATGGCCTCGCCCAGCAAGGTGGTGACCGGTCGGCCGTTGTCGGTGGAGGTGCCCATGTCGCCGGTGGCCAGATCGCCGAGCCAGCGGCCGTAGCGCTCGATGAGGGGCTTGTCGAGGCCCAGGCTCGCTTCCAGCCGATCGATCTGCTCGGCTCCTCCAGGCTGCGACAACAAGAAGACCCGTTGCTCGGCGATGGGGTCGACCGTGGCGACCAGCAGGAAGGCCACCAGGGTGGCGAAGAATAGGACGACGACCGAGATCAGCAGCTTGCGTGTCGCGTATCCGAGCACTTATGGAAAAACTAGTTAGCCAGTGCCCATTCCTCCAGATTCCAGGTGAAGCTTTCCAGGGTGGGGTTGTCTTGGATGTTCTGGAGATTGTCGTTCCAGGCCAAGAAGAAGGGGAGTTGGTACACCGGGGTGTTGGGGAGGGTTTCCCACATGAGGGCGTCGGCCTGATTCAACAGTTCGGCCTGGCGGTCGGCGTCGAGTGTGAAGGTGGCCTCGGTCAGCAGGTCGTTGACCCGGTCGTCGTCGTAGGCCCCGGGATTGCTGTCGCTGCCGGTTCCGAACACCTGAAGGGCCGATGTGGCCGGCAGAGGTCCGCCCACCCAGGCGAAGATCACCAAGTCGAAGTCTCCGGGCGGACCGGGCGGGTCGTTGGTTGAGCCGAACACCGGTCCGAATATCTCACCGCCGGGCAAGTTGTCGATGGTGATTCTGATCCCGGCTTCAGCCAGCTGGTTCTGCACCAGCTCTTGGAACTGCTCCCGGCGATCATTGCCGCCGGTGGTGCGGATGCGCAGGCTTAGCTGCCGGCCGTCTTTGGCGTACACGTCGCCGTCGAGCACCCATCCGGCGGCTTCCAGAACGGCGCGGGCCGCGGCCACATCCCGCTGTTGGAACTCAGCCGGAGTGTTGTCTTGATACTGGGCTTGGCCGTTCATGTAGATCCGGTTGCCCAGCGGTTGAGCCGACTCCGAGAACGGCCGCATGAGCGCGGTCACGATCAGCTCTCGATCGAGCGCCAATGCGATGGCCTGGCGCGCCTCCAAAGGAACGGTGGCAGTGTTGAACGTGATGTGCTCCCAGGTGGGGCCGAAGGTGATAGAGGATTCCACTCCGCCTATTCCGTTGATCTGTTGCACTAAGTCCACTTGGGGTTGCGGATAGATCACGTCTACTTCGCCGTTTTCCAGCGCGAGGGGCAGGTTGCCCACATCGCTGATGAACCGGAAGGTGACCTCGTCGATATGGGGACCTTCGCCGAACCAGGTGGGGTTGGCCACCAGTGTCAGATCGCTGCCCGGGTTGTACTCGTCCACCACATAGGGACCGGCGCCCACACCTGGATCGGTGCGGAAGCCGTCGCTCCAGTCCCGGCCCAGGTGGGCGGGCGGGAACGGTCCGGAGAACAGCAGGATGTATTCCACGAAGGGCTGGCCCTCGGGCCAACTCAGACGGACGGCCTTGTCGTCCACCACCTCCAAGGTTGCGCTGTCGAAGCCCTGAGTGGCAGCGCAGTCATCTTGGGGGTCGTTGCAGTTCTCGAAATAAAACACCATGTCGTCGGAGCTCACCGGGGTTCCGTCGCTCCACATGGCGTCAGCTCGCAGCCGGTACTCCACCACCAGGGGATCCTCTTGGATGATGGTGGGTAGGGTTTCGCAGAAGTACGGCTCGAAGGAGAAATCGGGGCGGGTCCGCGTGCAGGTGGGGTAGATGGCCCGGGTGATTTGGCGACCGGCCAGGAGGTTGTCGCCGGCAGTCAAGTTGTTGAAGTTGGTGATCTCCTGCTCCAGACCGACGACCACGCTGGTGGGCTGCTCTTCTTCCGGGCTGGGGTCTTCGGCTTGTGTCGGGGCCGCGGCAGGCTCTTCATCTGTGGCCGGGGCCGCTGTGGGCCCTGAGGCATCCGGTGGAGGCGAGTCGTCGTCGTTGCCACAGGCAGCGGCTAGCAGGACTAGTGCCAGCAGGGCCGCGACCACTCGCGAATATCGATCGATTTTCGTGTGCTTTGTCATAGCAAGGTCAATTATGGCTGGCCTGATAGCCCCAGGGGCAAAGAACCCCGTTCGCGGAATGTCGCTAGGGTCGATAGCATGGGAGCGTAGGGAACATATCCGGGTGTCCGGCGGTTGTAACCTCAACCGGTAGCGAAGGAGAGAGCAGTGACATTGGAAACCGTCCGCAACCCAGCGGCCCTCATCGAGATCACCGAGTTGGTGGATCGGTTGCTGGACGCCATCGATGGAGAGCTCACCAGCCGCTCCCGGGTGGTGGACGGACTGTTGGACCTGCGTCTTGCCGCTGCTGATCTTCCCGAAGTGGTCGCCCAAGTCGATGATTGCCTAGCCACGCTTCCCGGCAATACCACGGTGACCAACCTGTGGTGGATGGAGACATTGGCCGACCTCCGCACCGCCGCTTCTAACTGATCCCCTGATTGGCGGCAGCTCGGCTGCACCGGAGATATAGGAGGGATACGTTCGCGGGGCAGCAGGAGGTGGCGAGATGAGTGAATCCTCTTCGGCGGTGGTGAAGGGCATCGGCGAGGCCGGCACCATCGCATCCACCCCTGCGGCGATCAACGCCATCGCCGACGCGCTGTCGCCCCTCGGTATCAACGACGTAGAGATGCCGGCCACGCCCGAACGGATCTGGGAGCTGGTCTCCGGGTCGCAGTCACAGGAACCGCCTAGCAGCCGTTGGAGCCTGAGAGGCCTATTGCGGCGTTGACGCCGAGCGGGCTCAGACTTGCCGGCCCAATACCTCCAGGCTGTGCTGGGCCGCGCACTCCGCCAGTCTGGTGTCGAATGTGGCGATGGCGCGGGCGTTGTGGATGAGGGCGGTGTCGAGGACGATGGCGTCGGGCAACTGCAGCCCGGTTTCGACCCGCAGCGCCGCCCATCGTTCTGGAGCATCTGCTTCGACGTCGGTAACGACAAATGAGGCGCGAAGCCCGTCTGCTGCGCCATCGAGCATGTCGAGTCGGGCTGGCGCCACGAGGCATTCGGCCAGGGTAACTGGGTGCAGAAGTGCGTCTTCTTCGCCAATGCCCTGATTGATCGCCACCGCTCGGCGGTGATGTCCATCGCTGGGGTCGCGCAATGCCACGACCCAACTGGCGTCGGCAACGATCATGCGGGCCAATCCTGGGATCGGTCATAGAGCGCCGAAGAGCCGGGCAGGGAGCCTTCTAGCATCGCCCGGGCGCTAGCACGAGAAGTCGGCGTGCGACCGCTTTGAATCCAGTCCAGCATGATGAGCTTTATGAGCCCGGCTCGGGGCGCACCCGGCCATTTTCGGGACGCCTCATCGAGGACTTCGGTGATCTCGTCAGTCTCGGTCACCGAATGGCGAGGCCGGGTTGTTGGCATACTCAAGAGTGTAGCACTTAGTGCAGCACCAACTGCCTATCGGATTTCGTCGGGGATGGGGGGTGCTTCGATGGCGGGGTCGAAGCACCCCCGGGGGGCGGGCCCGGAGGCCCGGCTTGGGGGCCTCCGGGGGCTGGGGGTTAGCTGGGGCCGTGACAGTGGCGTAGGCGTGGTAGGCGCTGGTGCGCCGCGGCGACCGGCGCGGCCTTGACGACCGGTCCACAAGACCGGCCTCGCCTTCGGCCTGCCAGCGCCGTCACCACTTGGCCACCGTGGCCCGCGACAAGCCCATCTGGGCGGCCACATGGGCCTGGGGCATCCCCGCCTCCACCCGCTGGACGATCAACAACCTCCCAGTGGGCGTGAAACGTGCATTAGCGTGCGACATCGAGCCTCCCTTGCTCTGTGCGGCAGTTCACAACCACCACACTGGCATCGGAGGCTCACCCAATAGCGGAGCTACCCGCCCGAGCTAACAACCTCTATGGGCACTACACCCAGCCCCGGCAAGCCGCGGGGTCTCAGTTGTTGTCGATGACAGGGTTGAAGGGGGTGCCGTCAGAAAGGCGGTAGGTGTTGAAGCCTCTGCGGTCCAACGTGAGGATGTCCGATACAGCGAGCCGCTCGGCTAGCAGTACCAAAGTGGCATCGGCAAAGTCCATGGGGGTGTCGACTAGCCAGATGCTCACGAGCGCCAGTTATGGGCGCGTATCTCCGATTGCCAGCCTTCCTGGGGCGCGTCGGCGGTATCGGCTTGGATCGAGCCCCGGAGCAGGCCGACGCGGTCGCCGAGGGGGCGGGCTGTGACCGCTTCGCGCAACGCCTCCCGTACGACTTCTGAGACCGAAGTGCCCAGCAACTCGGCACGACGGGCAGCAGCGTCCCACAACTCGGTCTCGACTCGCACCGCCATCAACTTCATACCCATACCCTCCTAGTGTACAACGTATGTATAACAACAGGCCCGCTGCCGATCTCCCCGACTGTACGTCCACGCTAGCATGTGTGAATGAGATTGAAATAGATTGAAAAATAATATTGTCGCGTTAGGCGGAGTGGTTCGTTAGAGCGGGGTTGATGAGCCCCTCTCGTGATTCTGCTTGATACGCACGTCCTCGTTTGGTGTGCCACCGGGGACACAAGGAAGATGAGCGGCGAGCGCATGGATGAGATCGATGCTGCGATGCTGAGCGGAGAGGCGGCGGTTTCCGCGGTCACGTTTTGGGAGTTGGAGCACATCCGGCGCAAGCCCAGCAGGAACATGGCCCGATTGCCGCGGACCGCGAGTCTGAGATTGCGGCTCCTCTCCGATGGCCGGGGGGAGATCGCTCCAACCGGGGACATCATGGTCAAGGCCGTAGAACTGGGAGACGACGGGTTTCACAAGGACCCCATGGACCGGATCATCGTGGCCACCGCGCTCCGGACTGGCTATAACTTTGCCACAGCAGATGCCCAGATCCTGGCCTGGGCCGATCGTACCGACCAGTTGGACGTCTTCGATCTAACCAGCAAGCCTATCGACCTCATCGACCCGTGGGCGGATGGGTAATCGGGACATCAGGATGACAATGGCGTTTCGCCTACTTTGGCGGCCGTCAGCCCGCAAGCGGCGTGACGAGGCCGAACCCGGCGAGCTGACGCTTGCCGACACTGACTTCGCCCGCTTCCCCGAAGCCCGCTGGGTGAACCCTCTCGTAGACCAGTAGCAACGCAAGCCCCCGGCAGCCTCTGCCCGGAACACTTGGTGATGCGGTTGGGGCAGATCCCTTAGACCGCCACTATGTCGATAGGGCTATGGCGGCGTTGATGAGGCCGAGGTGGGAGTAGGCCTGGGGGTGGTTGCCCAATAGGCGCTCGTTGGCCGGGTCGTACTGCTCGGGGAGCAGACCGGTGGGTCCGCAGAGGTCGAGGTAGCGGTCGAACAGGGCTCGGGCGTCTTCTAGCTGGCCGATCAGAACGTAGGCCTCGATCAGCCACGACGCGCAGATCAGAAAACCGCCCTCGGTGCCGGGTAACCCGTCGTCGTGGCGATAGCGATACACCGTCTGGCCGTCGCGCAGCTCACTCTCCACTGCTTTGAGAGTGGACACGAACCGGGAGTCGCTAGGGGGCAACAGCCCGCTCAGGCCGATCCACAGGAGGCTGGCGTCGAGGTCGCCCGACCCGTAGGCGGTGGTGTAGGAGCGGCGCTGCTCGCTCCACCCGTTCAAGATCACGTCGGCGGCAATCTGGTGGCGAAGGGGTCGCCAATACGGGGCCAGCTCGGGGTCGATGCGCTCAGCGATCTTGATAGCCCGGTCCACCGCCATCCAGCACATGACTCTGGAATGGACATGGTGGCGGGGCGGGCGGCGCTCCTCCCAGATGCCGTGGTCGGGCTCGTGCCATCGGGTGGCTACCGCCCCCACCACCGCCTTGACCACCTCCCAGTGCCGGTCGGTGAGGGTTACCTCGGCGTCGCACAGCCGCCAGGCCAGATCGACCACCGGGCCGAACACGTCGAGCTGCACCTGGTGTTCGGCGGCGTTGCCTATCCGCACCGGGCGGCTCCCGGCGTATCCGGCCAACTCGGGCAGCACCGCCTCGGGCAGGGCTTCGTCGCCTACCAGCGGATACACCGGCCGAAGCTGCTCGGGGCTGGGCAGATGCTCCACCCGGTCGAGAATCCAATCGAGCAGATCTCCGGCCTCCTGGCTGCTTCCCAAGGCCAACAGGGCGGCTGCGCTCATGGCGGCGTCTCGGGGCCAGCAGTAGCGGTAGTCCCAATTTCGGACTCCGCCCATCACCTCGGGCAGGCTGGTGGTGGCCGCGGCCAGCATTGCTCCCGAGGGCTGGTGGCACAGTGCTTTGAGCACCAGCGCCGACCGCTCCACCTCCTCGGAGGCAACCGATGGAAGAGTCAGGCCCTTGGCCCAACTCTGCCAATGGGATGCGGTGGCGTTGCGGCGGTCGGACTCGGTGACGTCGGATTGGTGGGGGTGCCCGTGGACGCCGAGGCGCAACACCATCTCCAGCGGCGTGCCGTCGAGCTGGACGTCGGCGATGGCCGTCTGGTGGGGGCCGTCTTCGATGATCTCCCAGCGCACCCCGGGCGACAGCAGGATCATGGTCTCAGCTGCTCCCGCCACCTCTAGGCCATTTTCGATGGCGTGCAGGCCGGTGGGGGCTCGTCCGAAGTCCAAGCGGGGAGCGAACTCGATGCGAATCCGGCCCGTGCCCACGATGGCCCGGATCAAATTGGTGCGCCCAGCCGGCTGGAAGGGGCGCTGGTCGGAGCAGTCCAGATAGTCGGTCACCGTCACATCCGACCATCGGGTCTCAGCGATCATGGTGCCGTTGAGATAGCGGTGGGAGATGGGCGGGCTGTCGTCATGGCGGCTGATGGAGAAGTGCCCGGCTCTGGTGCCCCCCAGCAGTTCGGCGAACACCGCCGGTGAGTCGGCTCGGGGGTGGCACATCCAATTCACCGAGGCGTCGGAGGTGACCAGCGCCACTGTCCGCTGGTCGCTGAGCAGGCTGTGGCGCTCGATGGGAAGGGCGTGCTCACCAACCAGCCAGGCGCGCCGGCGCTCGGCCAATAGAGCCAGCATCTGGGCCACTGACTGGGGGTCGTGTAGGCGGCCCCGGGCCAGGGTCGGCTCCGGCCCCACCTTCAGACCGAGGTCGGGGCCCGTCAGCCGGGTGAAGGCGTCCTCGTCGGTGACATCGTCGCCGGCGAAGATCACCGCCTCGGCCGAAACGTCGGTTCTCAGCCGGTCGAGGGCGTCGCCCTTGTTGAGGTCCAGCACCGACAGCTCCACCACCATCTTGCCGGTCTTGAGGTGAACGCCATCCCGGGAGCCCGGTCCGCTCAGCACGTCTTTCACCGCGACGGCAGCGATCTCGGGTTCGGCCTTGCGATAGTGGAACGCGACTCCGGCTGGCTTGGGCTCGACGATGAACCCGTGGTCGCGCCGGGCGATGTCGTTCAGCTCCCCCAGTACCCGGTCGCGCAGGTCCCGCTGCTCGGGGGACAGGTCGTCGGAGAAGCCGACGTCGAACTCGGTGCCGTGGCTGCCCACCAGGTGGATCTCCTCAGGCAGTCGGCTCAGCGCAGCCAGATCCCGCAGCGCCCTTCCGGAGATCACCGCCACATGGGTGTCGGGCATGGCGGCCAACTGGCGCAGGGCGGCCACCGATTCCCGGAGGGGCCGGGCCTCGTCGGGGTTGTCGATGATGGGGGCCAGGGTGCCGTCGTAGTCGCAGGCCACCAGCAGCACCGGCACTCGGGCCAGCTCTCGCAGCCGAGCGTCCACTTCTTCGGCCGCCATGATGGGGCTGACCTCGTTCATTCGCAGGCCTCCAGGCGGGCCAGGAAGCGCTCGGCCCAGCGCTGAGCGGTATTGGACCGGACAAGTCGTCTCATCGTCCGCATGGCTGGCTCGGTTTCGGCATGGGGGCGGTGGGCAGCGGCCTCCATGGCGGTTTTCAGTCCTTCGATGTCATGGGGGTTGATCAGCTCGGCGGTTCGCAGCTCTTGGGCCGCCCCGGTGAATTCCGACAGCACCAGCACTCCGGTGTTGTCGGGGCGGGAGGCCACGTATTCCTTGGCCACGAGGTTCATGCCGTCGCGCAGCGGGGTCACCAGCATGATGTCGGCGATCAGGTACATGGCCACCAGTTCTTCGATGGGCTGGCTCTGGTGCAGGTAGTGGACCACCGGTCGGCCCATCACCCCGAAGTTTCCGTTGACGTCGCCCACCATCTGCTCCACCTCTCGGCGGACCTCGGCGTAGCCGGTGACCTGCGAGCGGCTGGGCTCGGCGATCTGCACCAATACGCAGTCGTCCACCGAGAGCCGCCCCTCGGCCAACAGCTCCCGGAAGGCTCGCAACCGCACCTCGATGCCCTTGGTGTAGTCGAGGCGGTCCACTCCCAGCAGCACCGTTCGGGGAGAGCCCAGGGATTGGCGGATCTCCTCCGACCGGGCCTGCACCGCGGGATCGGCGGCCAAACCGGCGATCCGGTCGGTGTCGATGCCGATGGGAAAGGCCCCCACTTGGCTGGTTCGTCCGTTGTGCTGAATCACTCTTCCGGTGGTTTTGGCTCCGGTTATTCGGTTCACTGCCCGGCAGAAGTTGTCGGCGCTCAGCGGGGTTTGCAGGCCGATCAAATCCGCCCCCAGCAAGCCGTCGATTATCTCGGCCCGCCACGGCAGCCGGATGTATAGCTCGCGGGCTGGGAACGGGATGTGGAGGAAGAACCCGATCCGCAGATCGGGCCGGGCTGCCCGCAGCATTCTGGGCACCAGCAGCAGGTGGTAGTCGTGAATCCACACGGTGGCGCCGGGGGCGGCCAGGTCGGCCACGGTGGCGGCGTAGCGCTGGTTGACGGTGCGATAGGCATCCCACCAGGTGCGGTGGTACTCGGGAGGCACCAGGGCGTCGTGGAACAGCGGCCAGAGGGTGGCGTTAGAAAACCCCTCGTAGAACAGCTGAAGCTCGCCCTGGCTCACGCCCACGGGATGGCACTGGAAGCCGTCCACCTCGAACGGCTCGGTGCCCGGTCCGGGAACGCCGGTCCAGCCCGCCCACACCGCGTTGGGATTGCCCGACATCACTGGGCGCAGGGCCGATACCAGTCCACCGGGGCTGGGAACCCACTTGGCCGTCTCGCCCTCCCACACCCGCCTCACCGGGAGCCGATTGGCCGCAACCACGAAGCTCCACTTCTGGTTGCCTGTGGCCACGAGGCCAAAATATCGCGCCATGCCTTGGCACCCGGTGTTGGTATCTTGATCAGCCATGCGGCCCCGGCCTGGTGGGCCGAGTCCGGTTGTGATCAACCTCGTGCCGGGCCGGGGTCGCTCTTTGCTCTCAGTCGATCACCATCAACTGATCGGGCAGCTCGCGGTCGTCTGCAACGTCGATCACCACTTGGCTGAGGGTCCCGGTGAAGGGGAATTGGCCGGCGGTCCGAGGGCTGGGAGACGGCGCTCTAGTGAAGCCCACGCTGATGCCCACCGCGTGGATGTGGGTGTTGTGGGTGACGGGCATGGCCACCGAGGCGGCTTCTTCGCCGTTTACCAATAGCCGGCCGGTGCCGGCGTAGCTGCCGGTGCGCTCGAAGGCGGCGGTGACGGTGACCGGCCCGGTGGGCAGCGCCTCTGGGGTCTCGGCCACATAGTGGTCCCAGGCCATGTTGTAATCCCATACCAGCCTATCGTCCTGGATGAACAGGGAGAATCCCGAGGCCACGTCCCCGCAGGCCAACAGCGTGCCGTCGTCGCCATCGGCCCGGGTCAGCTCCGCGGTGATCTCGTAGGACACGTTCTTGAGGTCGGGGCAGCCGTCGCTGGGGATGTAGGCCCCCGGGTAGTACACGAACCGGGAGCGGCTGGTGATGGGCCGGGGCTTGGGCACGTGGAACCGCTCCAGGATGCGGTCGTCTAGGGGAAGCACCTGATAGGACCGGGCCGCCTCCCACCACCGGTCGATGAGCTCGGTCAGCCGCTCAGGCTCGGTCTCAGCCAAGTCTTGGGCTTCCGAGAAGTCCTGATCCAGGTGGTATAGCTCCCAGCGGTCGTCGTCGAAGCTCTCCCCCTGGATGTGGCGGGTCACCGCCTTCCATCCGTCGGCCCACATGGCCCGATGGCCCAGCATCTCGAAGTACTGCTCGGCCTTGGCGGTGGGCGCGTCGGCATCGGCGAAGGAATACACCATGCTGGTGCCCTCCATGGGCATCTGGTGCACGCCGCCCACCTCGGCGGGCGACTCCAGGCCGATGGCCTCCAGCAGCGTGGGGGTGATGTCGCTCACATGGTGGTACTGGGTGCGCACCGAGCCATGGTCGGCAATCCCGTCGGCCCAGGAGATGATGAGCGGGTCGCGCACCCCGCCGGCATGGGTGTTCTGCTTGTACCACTTCAGCGGGGTATTGCCGGCCATAGCCCATCCCATGGGGTATGCCATCCAGGAGTTGGGTCCGCCGATCTCGTCGATATCGGCCAGCTGTTGGTGGATGGGCCGGGGCTCGAGACCGTTGATGAAGCGCATGCTGTTCTCGTGGCCCGACGGTCCGCCCTCTTGGGTGGCCCCGTTGTCGGACAGCAAAACGAACACCGTGTTGGTGGCCTGGCCGATTTCATGCAGCCTGGCGACGAGCCGGCCGAGGTGCTCGTCGGTATGGGTGAGCATCCCGGCATAGGCCTGCTGCATCCGGGTGGCCAGCCGCTGCTCGTCGGCGCTCAGCTCTTCCCACTCGGGAACGCCGGGGTTGAACGGGGGCAGGTCGGTGTCGGCCGGGATGATGCCGATGTCTTTCTGGCGGTTGTACCGCTCTTGGCGGATGGCGCCCCAGCCGGCGTCGTAGCGGCCGTTGTAGTGGTTTATGTAGGGCTTGGGGACGTGGATCGGGTAATGGCCGGTGCCGAAGCACAAATAGAGGAAGAACGGTCGCTCGGGCCACGCCGAGGTTTGGGCGGTGACCATGGCGATGGCCTGGTCCACCAGATCCTCGGTGACGTGGTAGTCGGGCTGGTCGGGCCGGTCGATGTGGTGGTTGTCGGCCACCAGATCGGGGTCCCATTGGTTCGTGGCACCGTCTAAGAAGCCGTAGTAGCGATCGAATCCCCGCTGGAGGGGCCACTGGTCGAAGGGGCCGGCGGGGGTGGTGTCTTCGATGGGGGCCAGGTGCCACTTGCCCACCGCGAAGGTGGAGTAGCCCGCAGGTCGGAGCATTTCGGCCAGCGTGGCCGCCCGGGCGGAGATGCGCCCGGTGCAGCCGGGGAATCCGGTGTCCCAGTTGCTCACCACCGCCATGCCCACAGAGTGGTGGTTGCGGCCGGTGAGCAGGCATGCCCGGGTGGGCGAGCAGATGGCGGTGGTGTGGAAGTTGTTGTAGCGCAGGCCAGTGGCGGCGAGGGCGTCCATGGTGGGGGTGTCGACTTCGGAGCCGAAGCAGCCCAGGTCGGCGAATCCGACGTCGTCGAGGACGACCATGACGATGTTGGGGCTGTCGGGGGGTGGGGTTACTGGATCGGGCCACCAGGGGGTTGATTCAGCCACCGTGTTTCCGACGACGCCGCCGTATGTCTGAGCATCAGAAGTCATGCGGTGTTGCTAGCACATCCAGCTCACCACCCACCGCCCTACCCATTCGCCTCCACGATCTCCTTAGAGAGGGGAGGCTCAGAGTGGAATGATATCGATCCTGCGTTGGCTGGCGGCTACGAGCCTAAACAGGTCGTCGGGGTCGGAGGTGATGATCTCATCGCCGTGATCGGCCATGGCCACCAAGGCGGCGTCGATGGCGTCGGAAAGGTCGCTGCGGGCGAGCAGCAATCCGGCTTGCCGCCCCAGCTCTTCATTCAGCGGGACAGTCTCCACCATTCGCAAAGCCCGAGCCAGCCGAGCTTGATCTCGTCCCCCTCGCCACACCTGGGCAATGACACCGCCGTGGGTCCTCAGTGGGATACCTGATTGCCGGGCGCCCTTCACCAACCGTTCCACCGGCTGGTAGCCGCTCTCTATGGCAATGAACGCGCCCGCATCGAGGAGGACGCTCATTCGGCTTGCTGAGCCAGGAGCCGTTGCCGCTCGGCCAGCCATCTCTCGCCCTTCTGCCTCCAGTACGCCGCCGCCTCTAGGTCGCGCTGTCTCTGCTCCGCTATCTCTTCGTCGGTGATGGGACCATGCAAGGCTTCGAATTCCGCGATCAGCTCGTCGAGTGCCACCAGTCGGTCGTCCCTGGCCAGTTGCTCTGCCATGGCCTGTGAGATCCACTCGCTCACCGACCGACAGACGCCTGCCTGGACGGCTGATTTGGCGTGGTTGAGAAGGTCTAATTCCACCGTGATGGTGATTCGTTCCTTCGGCATTCAATCATCATACTTTTATATGATGAAGATGCAATAGGTCTGGCTCTTGTCACCCCAAAACAAAAGCACATCGCCCTCCAAGACACGCCTGAGGTTTTGGCAAGGGGAGGGGGAGGGGGTCCCAAGTAGGCTTCTTTGGTGCCTGAACGGGTGTTGAACGAGCGGTTGGTGGAGTTTGGGACGACGATTTTCGCCGAGATGTCGGCGCTGGCTCTGGCCACGGGGGCCATCAACTTGGGGCAGGGGTTTCCCGACACCGATGGGCCCCAGGAGGTGGCCGATGCCGCGGTGGCCGCCATTCGGGCGGGCCACAACCAATATCCGCCGGGGTTGGGGATTGCCGATCTGCGGTTGGCGGTGGCCGAGCACCAGAAGCGGTTCTACGACCTGGACTTCGACCCCGACACCGAGGTGCTCATCACCGCCGGGGCCACCGAGGCCATTGCCGCGGTCATGCTGTCGCTGTTGGAGCCCGGTGACGAGGTGGTGCTGTTCGAGCCTTACTACGACTCCCACATCGCCGGCATTGCCATGGCCGGGGCCCAGCGGCGGCTGGTGACCCTGCGGCCTCCCCACTACCGGTTCGATCCCGACGAGCTGGCTGCGGCCATTGGTCCCCGCACCCGGATGATCGTGGTGAATTCGCCCCACAATCCCACCGGCAAGGTGTTCGACCGGGGGGAGTTGGAGCTGATCGCCGAGCTGTGCCGCCGCCACGACCTGCTGGCGGTGACCGACGAGGTGTACGAGCACTTGGCCTACGACGGCGAGCACATTCCCATGGCCACGCTGCCGGGGATGCGGGAGCGCACGATCACCGTGTCGTCGGGGGGCAAGACGTTTTCGTTCACCGGGTGGAAGATCGGCTGGGTGTGCGCGGTGCCCGAGCTGCGCGATGCGGTGACTGCTGCCAAACAGTTCTTGACCTTCGTGAACGGGGCGCCGTTCCAACACGCCATTGCGGTAGGGCTACGGCTGGGCGACGCCTACTTCGACGGTTTGCGGGCCGGCCTGATGGCCCGGCGTGATCAGCTCACCGACGGGCTGGCTGCCGCCGGGTTCGAGGTGTACCGCCCGGCGGGCACCTACTTCGTGACCGCCGATGTGCGCCCGCTGGGCTTTGACGACGGCATGGCCCTATGCCGCAGGCTGCCTGAGCTGTGCGGCGTGGTGGCCGTGCCCAGCGTGGTGTTCTACGACAACGAGGACGAGGGGCGCCACCTAGTGCGGTTCGCCTTCTGCAAGCGCCCCGAAGTGCTGGATGAGGCGGTGGAGCGTCTGGCCAAGCTGGGGAGCGGCTCATGAAAGTCGCCGCTGTCCAGCACGACATCGTGTGGGAGGACCCTGAAGCGAACTTCGAGCGATTGGGCCCCAAGGTGGCGCAGGCCGCGGCCGACGGGGCTCGATTGGTGGTGCTGTCTGAGATGTACTCCACCGGGTTCTCCATGGCCTCCGACCGGGTGGCTGAGGCTCCCGACGGCCCCAGCGTTGGCTTCTTGGCCGATCAGGCCGCCGCCCACGGCGTGTGGGTATGCGGATCGGTGCCGGTGAGCGACCCATCGAAGGCCGAATTGCCTTTCAACCGGTTCGTGCTGGCTAGCCCCGAAGGAGAAGCAGCGGTCTACGACAAGATCCACCCGTTCTCCTACGGTGGCGAGCACGAGCGCTACGCCGCGGGGGCCGACCGGCTAACTGTGACCATCGAAGGGGTGGGGATCACCCCGTTTGTGTGCTACGACCTGCGGTTTTCCGACGAGTTTTGGACTCTGGCCCACAACACCGACTGCTACGTGGTGGTGGCCAACTGGCCCGCGCCCCGTCGGGCCCACTGGTCGGCGCTGCTGGTGGCCCGGGCCATTGAAAACCAGGCCTACGTGGTAGGGGTGAATCGGGTGGGAACCGGGGGCGGCATCGACTATCAGGGCGACTCGGTGGTGATCGATCCATTTGGGATCGAGGTGGCCAGCGCCCCCGAGGGCGAGGAGGCGGTGCTATACGCCGACATCGACCTCGCCCGGTTGGAAGAGGTCCGGTCCCGTTATCCGTTCTTGGAAGACCGCCGATAGCCAACAGTGACTGCCCAGTCCCAACCATTGCTGACGGCCCGATTCGTGGTGCTGTGTTTGTGCGGGGTGTTCTACTTCATGGCCCTGGGACTGGTATACCCGGTGCTGCCCGGCTTTGTGGAGAACGACTTGGGCGGGGGACCGGTGGCGGTAGGGCTGGCTGTCGGCGGTTTCGGGCTGTCGGCTGCGGTGGCCCGCCCGCTGATCGGCCCGCTGGGGGACTCCAAGGGCCGGCGCTTCGTGGTGGTGTGGGGGTGCGTGCTGGCCGGAGTCGGCATCCTCGGCAACCTGTGGGTTTCCTCGGTAGCGGTGGCCGTGCTGTTTCGATTACTCACCGGGCTGGGTGAGGCAGCCTATTTCGTGGGCATCGCCGCGGCCGCCCAAGACATGGCCCCGGAGCATCGCCGGGGCGAGGCCACCTCGTACTTCTCGGTCACGGTGTACTCCGGGCTGGCCGTGGGACCGATCATCGGCGAGCAGTTGGAGGCCGCGGTCAGCTCTGACGCGGTGTGGGTGCTGGGGGGTGTGCTTTGCGCCGTAGGCACCTTTTTGGGCGCGGTCTCGACGCCCGGCCGTCCCGAAGGAGCACCATCGGGATGGCCCACCTCGTTCATCCACTGGCCCGCCCTCCGCCCGGCCTTGCTGCTGGGGCTGGGGTTGTTGGGCTACTCCGGGTTCCTGGCCTTCATCAAGCTGCACGTGGACGACATCGGATTCGCCCACTCCGGAGCAGTGTTTGCCACCTTTGCGGTGATGGTGATCAGTCTGCGGATTCTGCTGGCCCGCCTGCCCGACCGTCTGGGGCCGCAGCGCACCAGCACCGTGTCGTACGTGTGCTCGGCCACCGGTTTGTGGATTGTCGCCTTCTGGCAGCAGGTGCCCGGCGTGTTCATCGGCACCGCCATTTTGGCCATGGGCCAGACGTTCCTGTTTCCTGCCCTGTTCGTCATGGCCATACAGTCGGCCCCGATCAACCGGCGCAGCCAGGCCATCGGCACCTTCAGCGTCGCCTTCGACTTGGCTATCGGCCTGGGCGGCCTGATCCTGGGCGGCGTGGTGGAGGTGTCGTCGTATTCCATGGCTTTCTTCGCCGGCGGATCGCTGTCGCTGGTGGCCCTGGTGGTGAGCCGAACGGTTGTGCGGCCCCAGCTGAGGGCGTCCTTTTGACCCTGTCCATTGCTGCTGCCTGTTGACACTGCCTATTGACACCCGAAGGCTGGCGTAGGAGAGTTGCCCCCTTCCCCCTGAGCCTCCCCTTTCTCGCGCGCGACGCGCCCCCGAAGGCCGAAGGGAAGTTCAATGCGAGGCTCTGTGCTATTGGCCTCGGCTGCTGCATGTCTTTTGACCGTGTCCGTTGCCGGGACGGCTACCGGTTGGCAGCAGTCGGACGAAGGCACGTCGGTGGCGACCGAAAACGGCGAGGTGGAGATCGGGGTATGGATCGAGGTGGACGTGCCCGGGGCGTTTGAGCCCACCCCGAATCCGGCCGACCCCTCAAGGTCGCTGTGCTACTTCCAGCAGGGCAACTTCACCGAGCTCAACGCGTGGTTGGATAACGGCTACGTGGTCGCTCCCAACCCCGATGAGGTGTATGTCTTCAAGCTCTGCGAAACCGACGACGAAACGCAACTCGTCACGTTTTGGGTGTACCAGCCTGCGCCGCCGCCAGAGCCTCCGCCACCCACATTCCAGGAAACCACCCGGCTGCGCAATGAGGCCTGGGGTCGCCTGGCCATCCCCGAGCCGACCACGCTGACGGCTCCCGCTGAGATCGCCATTGTCCAACTCCCCACTTACGTGTGGGTTTCGGCCGCCGATCGCACGCCGGTGTCTGAGACGGTTACCACCACGCTGGATGGCCATGAGTTGAGCCTCACCGCCACCGCTTCTCCCCGTCGGCTGGGCTTTCTGCGGATTGACATGGGCGACGGAAACACGCTGTGGTGCGACGCTGGCGATGTGGCGGCTTTCGACCACTCCCGGGACCCGCTGGATCAGCCTTCCAACTGCTTCCACTACTACCGGCATTCGTCGGTCAGGAGGTCTGACCTCCGCTATCAGGTGGCGCTCACCGCCTACTGGGAGGTCTCGGTGGTGTGCGTGTTCAACGGCGGACCCTGCACCAATACGCCCCCCGCCGTTCCCACCCAGGCGCTTGCCGCACCGCCTCACCCCATTGGCGTCGCCGAGATCCAAGCCCTCGCCAGCCCCGGTTAGCCCCGCCGTTCAAACGACTCGCCTGACTCCCTGGGCGACCGCTGGGCTGTCACCACCGAACCATGGAAAACCAGGTGACAGCCCGGCGGCAAGGGGGTAGAGTAATCAGTCCACTCGACGCGGGGTGGAGCAGTCTGGTAGCTCGTCGGGCTCATAACCCGAAGGTCGCGGGTTC
>JAPOVT010000033.1 GCA_026708015.1 bacterium | reverse complement strand
GCAGGTCTCGACGATCGCCAGCTTCTCGTCGAACTGGAGGGTGTTGCCCTCGCCGAGCGAGCCGAGGGGCACGATGCCGGTGCAGCCGTGGTCGACAAGCCAGTTGGCGTGCCTTGCGAGGAAGTCGTGATCGACCGTCAGGTCGTCGTTGAACGGCGTGGTGATCGCCGTCATCACACCGCGGAATTCCATGTCCTGCTCCTGTTCTGACTCCTTGAGTCCGTTCTTCAGTGGCCTACTGCCGGGCGACCTCCTCGATCGCCGTCATTCCGCCGACTCTCTCTGCGTTGTCGAGGTAGACATGCCGCATCCTGTCCTCAAAGAGCGGGTGGTCTTCGTCGAATCCAGCAGCTCAAGTAGCTCCGTATCCGATGACCCGACCTTTGGTGTGACCATCTCAGCCAGGGCGAGATCTGCGAGGTCGGGCTGCTATTGGTCCAACTCCAGCGGAAAGGTTGCCAGGGACCCCCCGGCCTCGACGCCGAAATCGAAATCGAGCTCCACGCGGCCGCCCGGCACAAGAACCTGCCACGGGCCGGTGAGCAAGGGCTGCCCTGAACACGCGTCAACGTAGCTCCAGGAAACAGGCAGGACGGCAGTCGCGTATCGACCGCTCGGAAGCCCGCCTACCTCGACGACGTCTGGAACGGGCCCCGACAGGAGTTGATCGAGGCTGCTGCTCGTCACTTCCGCAAACGTCAGGATGCCCCCGTGCGGCGTCACGATCGCGGTTGCCCCGCTCGCCCCCCGTTCCCGCTCGCCAACGTGGCGCAGGGCCAACGTGCCGGTGGGTCCCTGAGGCAGATCGAGCTGCAGAGTCCGGTCACCCGAAGGCGGCAGGTCGACGCAACCCGACCAGAGGAGACCCGGTGCCGTGACCACGACTGAGGCCGGTCCCGCTCCGCCGCGCGGCGCAGCCAACATCGCCCTTCCGGCCGGGTCCGTTCTCCCGAACCCCTGGCCGGGCACGCCTGAGCTGCCGCGGGCCGTCACGAGAACTTGCGCTTCGGCCAGCGGCAGCGTGCCGGCTCTCACGAGCAGCTCCAGAGGCTCTGCTCGTTCGAGGAAAAGACGGATGTGCCTCGAGTCGCCCGGCACGTTGTCCTCTAGCGGCCACGCTTCCGCGATCGCCTCAGCCTCGGTAAAGCCGTCGGGCTCGGCGCCTACCAGGTAGGAACCCTCTTCCAGACCGTCGAAAGCGAAGGAGCCGTCGTCCTGCGACTCCGCGAACGGCGAGAAGGTGTACTCCTGATCGCCGTCGACGGTAGCGGACGCCGCGAGACTCTCGGCGTAGACGGGGATCCCCGGAAGCGGCGCGAAGGTCGAAGGGTCCAGTGCCAGGCCGCGCACGGTCTGGCCACCCAGGTCGAGACTCAAGCGAAGGACTGCATTGCGGACCCTCGGCTGCTTGACGAAGCCGCGGCGCAGACCATCAGCCGTCTCGACAACAGCCTGAACAATGTCCTTCGTGGGCCGCGGAATCCTGCCGGAAAAGCGTCCGTCCTTGGCGGTAGTGAATGACAAACGGTCGCCGGCGCCTCGGCTCAACTCCACTTCCGCCTGAGTTCCCTCTCCGTCCACCCGGACCCTCCCCAGCAGCGTGATCAGGTCCAGGTCGACGGACAGTACGCCCGAAGCCGTGATCTCGTGTTGCTCCGAGTAGAGGACGCCGCCATCTGGGTCGCGGACATCCAGCATGTACCAACCCGTGGCCAAGCCTTGAAACGTCGTGGCGCCGGTCGTGTCGGCGAACGCGGTCCGCTCAGGGGCCTGGCCGTCCAGGCCGTTCAGTACGACCTCCCACGGATCTCCGTCATAGAGCGCCGGAGCGACGTACACGAGAACTTCCGCGAACTCGCGCAGCATGACGTCGGTCAGCCGGGTCTCCGCATCGGCCAGGAGCCGGACGCTGTCGACCATGCTGAACGGTCTCCCCTCGCTGTCGAATCGCAGCGTGTAGGTCGCCGGCGGCAATCCCGCCATCTGAACGAAGCCGTAGTCGTCGCTCACGGCGCGCGCGACCTGGCGGACCGTCGCCGGAAGTCCCGCCAACTCCGCCGGCTCCGCCAACCAGGCTGTGGCGCGCACCCCCGCGACGGG
>JAPOVT010000032.1 GCA_026708015.1 bacterium | reverse complement strand
GCCGAGCGAGGGCTGACCGAGGAGAAACTCGCCGAGATCCTGGACGATGGCGACGACGAAGCGGATCGTCGTTGACACGAACCTCCTCGTCAGCCGGCTGCTGCTCCCAGACTCGGTTCCGGGTCAGGCGGTGCGGAAGGCGGAGCGGAGAGGGGTCGTCCTCGCTTCCCGGGCAACCCTCGACGAGCTGTCAGACGTTCTCAGCCGACGGAAACTCGACCGCTACGTCAGCGTCAAACAGCGCCGGGAGTATCTTCGCAGGCTGCTGGGGACCGTCGAGATGGTCACGGTCCGGCACGTCGTCCGGGCCTCCCGGGATGCCGGCGACGACAGGTTCCTCGAGTTGGCCCTGAGCGGGGCCGCGGACCTGATCCTGACGGGTGACGCGGATCTCCTGGTGCTGAACCCGTTCCGCGGCATAGCCATTCGGACCGCGAGCGACTACCTGCTGGCCGACTGACCGTCCGATCTCGTTTACCGGCGTCTGACCTCCTGCAGTACCGCCCCCGGGCACCGCTCCTGGATCCGATCCCCGATGGCGTCCTGCCCTGGGCTCTGGTGATTGCGGCGGCCGCAGTATCCACCAGCAGTGGTTGAGCCGACGACGACCGTCAAGCGGCGTAGACGATACTGACGATGTCGACCGCGACCGAAATCAGGGTCAGGAGATCGGTGCCTTCACCGAAGAGCGAACTCAGGAGCGCTAACAGGGGCAGGATCGAGGACAGAATCACCGCTCTGACGACTCCGACTCCCTGGACGGCACGGAGACCGAACCCGAACAGCACAGCGGTGCAAACGGTGCTCGCGATATCGCCCGCGAACGGAATGATGGACAGGAGGCTAGCGCCGTTCGCGTAGCACAGGACGGCCCAGGTGCCCCGCAATCCTTGCGGCCTCGGTGTGCGGGTCACGACCAGGAGAAGGTGCACGAGGCCGCCGAACAACAGCATGAAGAACAGCGTCAAGGCAAAGAGGACCGGAAGGAAGAACAGAAGGGCCTGGATGGCGATGGGGGCGGCCAGCCCGGGGCTAACCGATAGGTCGCTCCAGTCCCTCCAATTGGCGAGCTGAGACGGGTCCATCGAGAACTCCGTCCGGTACAGGAGTTCGCCTGTGGGTTCCGGAAGCGTCAGGGTGAGGATCGTGAGAATCACGCCGTTGAGGAAGACGCCAACGAGGGTGACAAGACCCACGAACAGGAGTGGGCCCCACATGCCTGCCTCGGCGCGCGCTCCCTCGAAGAACCGCCGGGGAGAGGTCGCCAGGAGAGCCAGAGAAGCGAAGAAGGCAGACACCCTGCCGAGGTCCTTCCGCTCCTCCCACGGATTGCCCACCGCCATACCGGCCTGACCCGTACCGGCGTTGTGGTTGCCGGAGGTCAACCGGTCGGCAGCGTAGCCGGCGTCTCGTTCTCGGCCGGCGTGCCCCTGATCTCGCCGAATCCCAGGTTCATCAACAGGGAGCCGTCCTCCTGGACTGTCCCCTCGATCTTCCTGGACTGCCCGGGGATTTCGGCTGTTGCCGTCACGTGGTTGCCGTCCCAGACGATGTCCACGACCGGCGCAGGCAAGGCAAGGGTGCCGAGCTGGACGTACCAACCGCCCGAGCTGCCATCGCGCGGCAGCAGCATGGCGGTGGGCTCGATCCCCCTCCCCGGCATCGGAACGATGTCGAAGCGCCATGCCTGCGCCGGGTGAGTCTTGGCCAGCTCTACCAGCTTAGTGATCACGGCGCTGGCCGGCTTCGGGCTCAGGCCCTCGGCGGCCACGTAATCGACGAAGCCGATCATCATCTCGTCGGTCGATTCGTCACCCCAGGTGACGTCGACGGTCGGATCCGGGTTGTGCGGGTTGTCCGCCGAGTTGTCCCAGTGGGCAGTGACCTCGATCCTGGTGCCGGCCGGAAGCTCGACCGGTTCCTCGAACTCGTAGGACGTCTGCCAATTGAAGTCGTAGCGGCTGACGCTGAGCAGTTCCCGCTCCTCACCGTCGGGGAGGTGGGCGGTGTACGTCATGTCCTTGCCGCGGTAGTGCATGTGCGGCGCCAGGGAGCGCACGACGACATCCTGCGAAAAGACGTGGCTGGCCCGCGCCTCGTAGTTC